>NZ_JBMDJU010000040.1:0-22698 GCF_057809355.1 Pseudomonas sp. FG29
GTACTCGGCTACGAACCGAGCGGTCGGAGGTTCGAATCCTCCTGAGTCCGCCATATTAAAATGGCTTGCATCGCTGCAGGACATTTTGTTTCAACCAGCGGTGATCTGGTCTAAAAGCGCCAAACGGACTCATAGCTCAGCTGGATAGAGTACTCGGCTACGAACCGAGCGGTCGGAGGTTCGAATCCTCCTGAGTCCGCCATACAAAAAGGGCCTGCAGCAATGCAGGCCCTTTTTCTTTGCGCCTCACTTTTTCACGCAGCCTGCCTCGTCGAAGTTGATCTGTTGGCGTTTACCGCGTTTGTCATCGTAGTAATAGCGCTGTCGCCCGTTCTGGCGGGAGATTTTGTCCGGTTTGCCCAGGCTGCTTTCCACGTCGCTCAGGCTCATGCCGCTGCGTATTTCCTTGCGGATGATTGCCTGACGTCTTTCGCTGCTGGTCAGCAGGTTCCCGCAGCCGTCGTCCTGCTGGCCGACTATCACCAGTCCGTCCGCGCTAGTCTTGCTGGATCGACCCTGTCGACTGGTGTCGGCCAAGGGGATGACCGTTCCGCTACTGGGGGTATGGTTGCGCACGTTCTGCAGGTGCTGCTCCTCATCGGCGCTGCAGCCATGGCGGGTAAAGGTCACGTGGCCGCTGGCGTCGACGCAGCGGAACACGCTGGCTGCTGAGGTGTCTTGAATTGGGGAGAGAAGCGCAGCGGCCAAGAGCGCTGCGAAGTGCGATCCTCGCATAGTTCGTCCTCCGTGACGGTTACCCAATCAAGGCTAGACCGTTTTTTCGTACGCGCCAGGGTGTCCTGGGGGCAATGGTTGGCGTCGCATTGCCAGGTTTTCATGCGTGATCGAAGTTTGCGACGCAAGCAGTTGTTCTTGCCGTGCTTTTGTCACGTAAAAAGCTGTTTGCGGTGTTATTATTCGCCGTGTCAGCCCCGCCGGGGCTTGTGGAATACCACCATGGACTTACCCAGTAGTTACTCAATACTCCCCTCGCACAATCGTGTAAGACCTGATTGATCCCCTTTGGCGTGCCCGCCAACTGGGGGTGGAGCGCGCTATGACTGAAGTAGAAGCCAAAAAGCCGCAAGAGAGCCTGCAGGATCGCCTGGCCCAGGTGATCGAACTGCTGCATCGCCACAAGCTGGTCGAAGACCTGACCCATCGTCAGGAAGGCCAGCATCACGACCGGGTCGAGAGCCTGGTGCATCGGCAGAATCTCGTCGAGCTGCAGCGCAAGCTCGAAGACCTGCACCCTGCGGATATCGCCCACATCCTCGAAGCGCTGCCGCTCGATGAGCGTCTGACCGTTTGGCAGTTGGTCAAGGCCGAGCGTGATGGCGACATCTTGCTGGAAGTGTCCGATGCGGTGCGTGAAACCCTGATCGCCGACATGGACGATCACGAGATTCTGGCGGCGGCCAAGGATCTCGATGCTGATGAACTTGCTGACCTGGCGCCGGAACTGCCGCGAGACGTCGTCCATGAACTCATGGAAACGCTCGATGCCCAGCAGCGCGAGCGCGTGCGTTCGGCCCTGTCCTACGAGGAGGATCAGGTCGGTGCGCTGATGGACTTCGAGATGGTCACCATCCGTGAGGACGTCAGCCTCGAGGTTGTACTGCGCTACCTGCGTCGTCTGAAAGAGCTGCCAGGGCATACCGACAAACTGTTCGTGGTCGATTACGACGGCGTGCTCAAAGGTGTGCTGCCGATCAAGCGTCTGTTGGTCAATGATCCGGAGAAACAGGTCGGCGAGGTGATGGCCGATGATCCGGTGAGCTTCCACCCTGACGAGGACGCTTACGACGCGGCTCAGGCATTCGAGCGTTACGACCTGATTTCCGCTCCTGTAGTGGACAAGAACGGCAAGCTGATCGGTCGTCTGACCATTGACGAGATGGTCGACCTGATTCGTGAGGAAAGCGAAAGCGAAGTCCTGAACATGGCCGGTCTGCGCGAGGAAGAAGATATCTTCGCCTCGGTGTGGAAGTCGGTACGCAACCGTTGGGCCTGGCTGGCGATCAATCTGGTCACTGCCTTTCTTGCCTCGCGGGTGATCGGGCTGTTCGAAGGTTCGATCGAGAAGCTGGTGGCGCTGGCGGCGCTGATGCCCATCGTTGCCGGCATCGGCGGCAACTCGGGCAACCAGACCATCACCATGATCGTGCGCGCGATGGCGCTGGATCAGGTGGGTACCGGCAATACCAAGCGCCTGCTGCGCAAGGAGCTGGGTGTCTCCCTGATCAACGGGATTCTCTGGGGTGGCGTGATCGGCGCCGTCGCCTATGGGCTCTACGGCAGTTGGTCGTTGGGTGTGGTGATGACAGCCGCGATGACCCTCAACCTGCTGCTGGCGGCGCTGATGGGGGTGCTCATTCCCATGACGCTGGCGCGGCTTGGGCGTGATCCTGCTATGGGGGCTAGCGTGATGATTACCGCGATGACCGACAGTGGCGGCTTTTTCATCTTCCTCGGGTTGGCGTCGGTCTTCCTGCTATAGGTCGATCCGTCTGCCGGCCAGATGTCTGCAAAGACCGCAGTCTTGATGATGCGGTTCGCGCTGAAGATGTTCGGAATGCAGGCAGATAGTCGCCGGTGAGGGTGGCTGAGAGCCCTTGTGGTTCGGTCGTCAGTTCAGATGCTCATGAGGCTGTCGGCGTGCCTGCGGTATCGCTGAGCAAGGCGTGCTGTGGACATTATTCGTGAGCAAAAAAAGACCGGCGCAAGGCCGGTCTTTTTGCAGAGAGACTCGCCTCAGGCTTCTTCGGCGGCCATTTCCACGTCGTGAGCAATGAGTGCGACGAGCGCATTCTGCTGGCGACGCGACAGCTGACGGAAGCGTTGCAGGAGCTCGCGTTCGTGCAGTGACAGCTCAGGGCTGTCCAGGCGCAGGTTGAGATCCTCATCCAGCGCGCCTTCCTGCAGCATGCTCTGCTCAAGGCGGGCAATGATTTCCGAGTTCATGCTGCGGTGATGGTTGCGTGCTACGTCAGCGATACGCTCACGCATGCCATCAGGCAAGCGAACGACGAATTTGTCAGCCGTGCGGCTGGAGTAGGTAGCCTGTTTCATAGGGCGCATTCATTACCGGTTAGTTCAGGGAGCGATACTGGTAGTCAGTGTCGAGATTGTCACCGGTTTGACCGTCTTTAGCACTAGCCGTTCAACCGGTATCGCGTTCTGCGTCGTTATGACCGAAGGTCTTACTAACAGTTCCTTGACGCCAAATACGTGTCACATTGTGATCGACATAACGGCTTTATGCCAGCACCGATTGTCAGAAATGCGCAGCATTCGTCATAACATGTTTCTTCGATGTCCCTTCGCCTGAAAAATTCAGCCTCGGTTTGCTCGATTGGCCTGTTCTGCTGCGGTTTGTGACCGCCTGCGCATACCGTGGCATATCCCTGGTTTGCGATACGCTGCATTTTCTCCTATTTCACTGGTGATAGTAGACGGCCAGTACGTGGACGGTGATACGAGGCGACGTGCGGGTATGGGCGGATTCGCCTCTGTTCTCGCTCATGGGGTAGAGGTGCTGCAGAATGCGGTTTTGAGCGACTCGCTGGATAGCGCCCGTTGGCGTCCCTGTCTTTGCAGTCGTGATGCTGGTAAACCAGGTTCCGAGGGCTGAGGAGTGGCGATGCCAGGCAGGTTGATCTATCTGATGGGCCCATCTGGCTCGGGCAAGGACAGCTTGCTACAGGCGGCGCGTGTGCCGCTCGAAGCCTACGGCTGCCGATTCGCTCGGCGGGTTATCACGCGCAGTGCCGAGTCCGCCGGTGAGGACGCCATTGGTGTCAGCGATGCCGAGTTCGAGCGCCTGGAAGGTGAGGGCGCCTTCGCTCTGAGCTGGCGGGCCAATGGCCTCGCTTATGGTATCCCGCGTGAGATCGATGACTGGCTTGGAGCCGGTCAGGATGTCTTGATCAATGGGTCGCGTGGCTATCTTGAGGTCGCTCGTCAACGCTATCCGCAACTCTTGGCGATAGTTCTGCAAGTTGATGAGACCGTTCTGCGCCAGCGCCTGCTGGCACGGGGTCGTGAGACGCCAGAACAGATCGAGCAGCGTCTGGCACGCAGCCGGGCATTACAGGCCAGCGCCGCCCCCGGTGTGCGCTCAATCGTGCAGAACGGCCCAGGCGAGGGCTACGATTCGGTTGGCACCATCACGCTCGATAATTCCGGTGATCTGACGCAAACCGTCAGCCGCCTGCTGCAGTTGTTGGAGATGTCGCGTTGAATTGGCAGCGGCCTGTCGGGTTCTGTTAGCTGCTTTCTAGTCCAGCGGCAGTTCGGTGGTGCGTTTGACCTCGCTCATGGCGATATGCGAGTGCGCCTCCTGCACGTGCGGGCGCTGCAGCAGGTGGTCACGCAGGAAACGTTCGTAATCGGCGATGTCCTTGGCTACCACCTTGAGCAGATAGTCCGAGCCGCCGGCCATGCTGTAGCACTCCAGCACCTGCGGGTAGCCGACTACAGCCTGCTCGAATTCATCCAGATTGCCGCGACCATGGGCCGACAGCTTGATGTCGACGAATACCGTGATGCCGAAGCCCAGACGCTTGTGGTTGAGCAGGGCGACCTTGCGCTCGATCAGCCCCTCTTCCTGCATGCGGTTGATCCGCCGCCAGCAAGGTGATTGCGACAGCTCGACTTTCTCTGCCACCTCGGCAGCGGAGAGGTCGGCATTGTGCTGCAGCAGGCGGAGAATCCGCCGGTCGATGGGGCTGAGCTTGTCCTGCATGACTGTTTCCAATTCGTTGTAATTGTTGGAAGGATCATGCGCAGTATTGCTGCGGCTACCCGAAAATAGAAAGAAAAAAGCGGAACCATCCGGTCATGATTTAGGCAAATCCGTCGCAGTGATCCTGCGGCAGGACTCAACGGAGCGTGTCTACCGTCGCGCTCCCTGTGCTCGCCATAAGAATAAAAGGAGCGCTCCATGTCACTGGCCGAAATCCGCCTGGATGACAAATACCGCCTTGCTACCGGTCACCTCTATCTGACCGGCACCCAGGCGCTGACCCGCCTGCCCATGCTGCAGAAACAGCGTGACGCCGCCTTCGGACTCAATACCGCCTGCTTCATCTCCGGCTATCGCGGATCGCCTCTGGGCGGTCTGGACAAGAGCCTGTGGGACGCGCGCGAGTACCTGAAGGAAAACCACATCCACTTCCAGCCCGGCGTCAACGAAGAGCTGGGCGCGACCGCGGTGTGGGGCAGCCAGCAGGCCAACCTGTTTCCTGGTGCGCGCTACGACGGCGTGTTCGCCATGTGGTACGGCAAGGGGCCGGGCGTCGATCGCAGTGGTGACGTGTTCAAACATGGCAACTCAGCCGGCGTTTCCAAGCATGGCGGCGTGCTGGTGCTGGCCGGCGACGACCATGGTTGCAAGTCATCGACCATTGCCCACCAGAGCGAGCACGCCTTCATCGCCGCGTCGATGCCGGTGCTCAACCCGGCCAACGTCCAGGAAGTGCTGGACTACGGCATCATCGGCTGGGAGCTGTCGCGCTACAGCGGCTGCTGGGTGGCGCTGAAGACCATTGCCGAAAACGTCGATTCCTCGGCCGTTGTGGACGTCGATCCACTGCGTATCCAGATAAAGATTCCCGAGGATTTCCAACTGCCGGAAGACGGCGTGCATATCCGCTGGCCCGATCCGCCCCTGGCCCAGGAAAAACGCCTCAACGTCTACAAGATCTACGCCGCGCGCGCCTTCGCCCTGGCCAACAATCTCAACCAGGTCAAGCTCGACTCGCCCAACCCGCGTCTGGGCATCATCACCACCGGCAAGTCCTACCTCGACGTGCGCCAGGCTCTTGATGACCTCGGCCTGGACGAATCGCTGTGCGCCAAGGTCGGCTTGCGTGTGCTCAAGGTCGGCATGAGCTGGCCGCTGGAGCCGGTGTCGGTGCATGGCTTCGCCGAAGGCCTGGACGAAATCCTGGTGGTGGAAGAGAAACGCAGCATCATCGAAGACCAGTTGACCGGCCAGCTCTACAACTGGCCTGTAGGCAAGCGCCCGCGGGTGGTCGGCGAGTTCGATGAGCAGGGTAATTCGCTGCTGCCCAACCTCGGTGAGCTGACCCCGGCGATGATCGCCCGAGTGATCGCCAAGCGCCTGGCGCCGATCTACAGCAGCCCGACCATCGAGGAACGCCTGGCCTTTCTCGATGCCAAGGAAAAGGCCCTGGCCGCGCCCAAGCACAAAACTGCGCGCACCCCGCATTTCTGCTCCGGTTGCCCGCACAACAGCTCGACCAAGGTGCCGGAAGGCAGCCGCGCCCTCGGTGGCATCGGTTGCCACTACATGACCCAGTGGATGGATCGCAGCACCGACACTTTCACCCAGATGGGCGGCGAGGGCGCCACCTGGATCGGCCAGGCGCCATTCACCGATACGCCGCACGTGTTCCAGAACCTGGGGGACGGCACCTACTTCCACTCCGGCCACCTGGCCCTGCGTGCCGCCGTGGCCTCCGGGGTCAACATCACCTACAAGATCCTCTACAACGACGCGGTGGCCATGACCGGCGGCCAGCCCATCGACGGCGAGCTGCGTATCGACCAGCTCAGCCAGCAGGTGCATGCCGAGGGCGTCAAACGCATCGCCCTGGTCAGCGACGAGCCGGACAAGTACCCGACCCGCGCCACCTTCGCGCCAGGCGTGACCTTCCACCACCGTCGCGAACTGGATGCCGTGCAGCGTGAGCTGCGCGAGGTCAAGGGTTGCTCGGTGATCCTCTACGACCAGACCTGCGCCACCGAAAAGCGCCGTCGGCGCAAGCGCGGCAAGATGGTTGATCCAGCCAAGCGCGCCTTCATCAACCCGGCAGTGTGCGAAGGCTGTGGCGACTGCAGCGTGAAATCCAACTGCCTGTCGGTGCTGCCGCTGGAGACCGAACTGGGGCGCAAGCGCGAGATCGACCAGAGCGCCTGCAACAAGGACTTCAGCTGCCTGGAAGGCTTTTGCCCGAGCTTTGTCACCGTGCATGGTGGCAGCCTGCGCAAGCCCGAGGCCGTTGGCCTGGGGGCGCTGTTCATCGCCTTGCCGGAGCCGAAGCAACCGGCCCTTAGCCGGCCCTGGAACATCCTCCTGCCGGGCGTCGGCGGCAGTGGCGTGACCACCGTCGGTGCACTGTTGGGCATGGCCGCGCATATCGAGGGCAAGGGCTGTACCGTGCTCGACCAGGCTGGTTTGGCGCAGAAATTCGGCCCGGTGATCACCCACATCCGTATCGCCGCGCGGCAGAGCGACATCTACGCGGTACGCATCGCCGCCGGGGAAACCGACCTGCTGCTGGGCTGCGACCTTGTGGTGTCGTCCAGTGAAGAGGCGCTGGCCAAGCTCAACGACAAGATCGCCCATGCGGTCATCAACAGTCATGAAGCGGCTACTGCCGAGTTCACCCGCAACCCGGACGCCCAAGTGCCTGGCGCGGCCATGCGCGAAGCGATCAGTGAGGCGGTGGGCGAGGGCAAGACTCGTTTCGTCGATGCGACGCGTCTGGCGACTCGGCTGCTCGGTGACAGCATCGCCACCAACCTGTTCATGCTCGGCTATGCCTATCAGCAGGGCCTGGTGCCGGTATCGGCAGAGGCGATCAACAAAGCCATCGAACTCAACGGCGTGGCCGTTCAACTCAACCAGCAGGCTTTCCTCTGGGGGCGTCGTGCCGCACATGACCTGGCCGCGGTGGAGAAAGTCGCCGCGCCCAAGGTGGTCGAGGTGCCACATTGCAGCACCTTGGAAGAGATTGTCGCCGACCGCGCACAGCGTCTGACCGACTACCAGAATGCCGCTTATGCCGAGCGCTATCGTGAGCTGGTCGAGCGTGTGCGCAAGGTCGATACCGATGCCGAGCAGCGCCTGAGCAAGGCCGTGGCGCGTTACTACTTCAAACTCCTGGCCTACAAGGACGAGTACGAAGTGGCGCGGCTGTACAGCGATGCCACCTTCCGCAAGCAACTCGAAGCCCAGTTCGAAGGCGACTACCGACTGCAGTTCCACCTGGCGCCGAGTTGGCTGAGCAAGCCCGATGCCGCCACTGGCGAGCCGCGCAAGCGCAGCTTCGGGCCCTGGATGCTCAAGGCGTTTGGCGTGCTGGCACGTCTGCGCTTTCTACGCGGTACGCCGCTGGATGTATTCGGCTATAGCGCCGAACGGCATCAGGATCGTGAGCTTATCGAACGCTACGAGGAGGATATTGCCTACCTGTTGCGCGAGCTAAAGCCGGACAACTACCGCACGGCGTTGGCACTGGCCGAGCTGCCTGAGCATATCCGTGGCTATGGTCACGTACGTGAAGCCGCAGCGCGCCAGGTTCGTGAGCAGGCCGAACAGCTCAAGGCGCGCATGTTGGTCAGTGCGATTCCGGCAGTGAACCTGTTCGAGCCTGCTGCTTGAACGAGGCAATAGAGGAGGGGGCGGCGGCATGACAAACCGCTGCAAGGCCGCTAAGATGCCGCCCGGCCGTTGCGAATACGGCCGTGTCCCCTTAGTTCAACGGATAGAATAAGCCCCTCCTAAGGGCTAGATGCTGGTTCGATTCCAGCAGGGGACGCCATCTCTCCAGACCTTCGCGTCACCACCAGATGCGTCACCGGTCTTATCTTCTCGTTTCAGCGCGCCTTGCTCTCCATGCGCTTGAGCGCTTGCCGACAGTGCAGCAGTGCGTCGCGCACCATGAAGTTCACCAGGGTTGGTGAAACCCCTAGATCCTTGGCGATATCGTTCTGGGTACGTCCGTGCAATTTGTACATCTCGAAGGCGTAGCGAGTGCGTTCGGGCATTTGCGCCAAGGCCGAGGAGAGCATGTCCAAGGTCTCTCGATTCTCGTGGCTGGTTTCTGGTGAGGCACCTGGGGCCGCTATATACAGGCCTTCTTCCTCGCTACCGGCATAACGTTTCTCCAGAGCCTGGCGGCGATAGAGGTCGATTGCGAGGTTGCGCACCACGCGAAGCAGGTAACTGCTTTGCGACTGGATGTTTGGCACCATGCTCGCGGCGCTGAGCTTGATATAGGCGTCGTGCACCACATCTTCGGCGTGGCTGCGGCAACCGAGGATGCGCGCCGCTGCGTTAATGAAGGTCTGCCTGCGGGTGACGAACAGGTCGTGCAGGGCCAGATGCTGCTGAGTGGGTAGCGTCTTGGGCATGAGATGTTTCCTATGCGGCCAGAGCGTGATGGGCGTCCACATGGGGTAGATCTGGCGCGAATCCATTGCGCGGGTCTTTTAGCCCTGCCTGGCGGTTCCTGCGCCGGTATCGAGGCTGCCAAATCTAATGTAGTTGATAATTATTATCAACTGTTGCGCAGCCTCTGACTCATTCCCTAATCAAATCGTTCAGTCGGTTGAGAATCTCGCCTCAAGCGGCATTATGATAATGAATCTCATAAGTTAATTCTAACTATTCGCTCTTCTCCTTCGTCTTCATCGGAAAGCCGCCCAACCCGGGCGAGAAGGAGGTAGAGATGGCATTTGATCGCGACGACGCGGCATTCAAGGTTCTCGTCAATCACGAGCTGCAGTATTCCCTGTGGCCTGCCGACAAGGCTGTGCCCGCCGGCTGGCGTGAGACGGAGCAGCGGGGCAGCAAGGCAGATTGTCTGGCCTACGTTGAGCGGGAGTGGGTCGATATGCGCCCGCTTAGCTTGCGTCAGGCGATGAGCGGCCAGGCTGCGGAGCAGTGATGATGCCCGGCCGCCTGCACCTGTACTGCCTGCCATATTCCGGTGCCAGCGCGATGGCTTATGCGCGTTGGCGTCGTTCACTGCCGGCTTGGGTCGAGGTGTTGCCGCTGGAGTTGCCTGGGCGTGGTCGGCGCTTCAATGAACCCTTGCAGACCGATATGCAGGCGCTGGCCAATCAGCTCGCGGCTGAGCTGAGCGAGTCGCTCCGGCAGCCCTATGCACTGTTTGGCCATAGTCTCGGTGGCCTGCTGGCTTTCGAATTGGCCCATGCGCTGCGCCAGCTCGGCATGCCAGCTCCGCAGGCACTGTTCGCCTCGGCAGCGCCGGCGCCGTCGCGCCGCGAGACCCATCTCGAACTGGCACAAGAGCTGAGCGATGAGCAGTTGCTGCAGCGTCTTCGATCCCTGGGGGGAACCCCTGCAGCCGTATTTGACGATTCGGAAATGCTCAGTCTGACCCTGCCGGTGCTGCGCGCCGATTTTCTCCTCTGTGGCCGTTATCGCTACTACCGGCGTGCGCTGCTCGGTTGCCCGATCCATGTGCTGGGTGGCAAGGCGGATCGGGTATCGGTGGATGCACTGGCAGCCTGGCAGGACGAAACCGCCGAGGACTTCTCGCTGGAGATGTTCGAGGGCGACCACTTTTTCATCAACGCCTGCGAACAGCAGTTGCTCGAGCACATGCTCGGCAAGCTGCGTGACGGTGGGCGCGATCTCCGGGCCACCGAGGCCTGAGAGGAGCATGCGATGACTTTCTTCTCCATAAAGCCCCTGCCTGAGTCGCGTGGCGGCTTGCCGATGCTGGTGCAGGCTGAGGGCGGCGTCGACCTGCTGGCGAGCCAGCAGGGGCTGCGCGAGCTGATCGATCAGCACCTGGAGCGATGCGGTGGGGTGCTGTTGCGCGGTTTCGACGTGGGTGAAGCCGAGCGTTTTCGTGCGTTCGCCGCCGCATTCGGCGACCCATTGTTGAACTACGAATTCGGTTCCACGCCACGCAGTAACGTGACCGCTGGCGTCTACACCTCCACCGAGTATCCGCCGCACCAGCATATTCCGCTGCACAACGAGCAGGCCTATACCCGCGAGTGGCCGATGCGTATCTGGTTCTACTGCGTACAGGCTGCACAGAGTGGCGGGGAGACGCCGATTGCCGACAGCCGGGTGATTTACCGCCAGGTCGGTGAGGCGATCCGCCGTCGCTTCAGCGAGCGTGGGCTGATGTATGTGCGCAACTACGGCAATGGTCTGGACGTCGCCTGGGAGCAGGTATTCAACAGCAGCGACCGTGCGGTGGTCGAGGCTTACTGCCGGGCTCACCAGATCGATTGCGAGTGGAAGGACGACGGCGAACTGCGCACGCGTCAGCGCTGTCAGGCCGTGGCCCGCCATCCACGCACCGGCGACTGGGTGTGGTTCAACCAGGCGCATCTGTTCCACGTTTCCAACCTGCCCGCCGAGGTGCGCGAAAGCCTGCTGGAAATCGTCGATGAGGACGATCTGCCTCGCAACGTTTACTACGGAGATGGCAGTCCCATCGAAGAGTCCCTGCTCGATGACATACGCGGCGTGTTGGCCGAGGCCACGGTCAGCTTTCCCTGGTGCAGCGGCGACGTGCTGATGCTCGACAACATGCTGACTGCCCATGCTCGCGCGCCTTTCAGTGGCCCGCGCAAGGTCATCGTGGCCATGGCGCAAGGCCATGGCCTGGATCTGCTCTGAGCCCCCGAATATTCCATTTCACACGGCGGGTGCAGTGCACCCATCGCGATTCAAGGTGATGCCATGAATGATCGTTACGATGCTGCCACCAACCTGGTCGAGGCACTCGTCCAGCGTGCCGCTGAAACGCCGCGCGATATCGCCCTGCGCTTCATTGCCGAAGGGGTGGACGAAGCGCTGACCTACCGCGCGCTGGACGAGCGTGCGCGGGATCTGGCCGTCTGGTTGTTGCAACACGGCCAACCCGGTGATCGCGCCGTTTTGCTGATGCACAGCAGCGTCGAATACGTGGTGTCCTTCTTTGCCTGCCTGTATGCCGGCATCATCGCGGTGCCGGCGTACCCGCCGGAGTCGGTGCGCCCGCAGCACCTGGCGCGTTTGCAGGCCATTCTCGGTGACGCCGAACCGAGCCTGGTGCTGACCGATTCCAGCTTGCTGGAGGTTTTGCGTCCGGCCTGCCAGGTTGACGACAGTGCAGCGCCGCACCTGATCGCTGTCGACCACACGCCAGCCGGCCTGGGGCTGGCCTGGCGCATGCCGGAGTTGAGCGATGCGCATATCGCCTTCCTGCAATACACCTCGGGTTCCACCTCGACACCCAAGGGCGTGCAGGTCAGCCATGGCAACCTACTGGCCAACGAGCGGTTGATCCGTCATGGCCTGGGTATCGGTGCCGATGACGTGATGGTCAGCTGGCTGCCACTGTTTCATGACATGGGGCTGATCGGTGGGTTGCTGCAGCCGATCTACAGCGGTATTCCCTGCGTGCTGATGTCGCCGCGCTATTTCCTCGAACGTCCGCGCCGCTGGCTGGAGGTGATCTCCCGTTACGGTGGCACGGTCAGTGGCGGCCCGGATTTCGCCTACCGGCTGTGCTGTGAACGCATCAGCGAAACGGCCATGGAGGGACTCGATCTGAGTCGCTGGCGCCTGGCGTTCTCCGGTTCCGAACCGATTCGTCCGGACACCCTGGAGCGCTTCGCAGCAACCTTCGCGCGGGTGGGGTTCGATGCCGATGCGCTCTATGCCTCCTACGGCCTCGCCGAGGCGACGCTGTTCGTTGCCGGTGGCCGGCGTGGCAAAGGCATCGGTTTGCTGGAGGTTGATCCGACGGCACTGGCCGGTAACCTGGGGCGCCCCGGACGCGGCACCTTGCTGGTCAGTTGCGGGCATTTGCAGCCCGAGCACGAGGTGCAACTGGTCGATCCGCACAGCGGCGCATCGCTGGGGCCAGGACAGGTTGGCGAGATCTGGAGCAGTGGCCCCAGCGTTGCGCTGGGCTACTGGCGCAACCCCGAGGCCAGCGCGCGAGCCTTCGTCGAGCGCGATGGTCGCACCTGGCTGCGTACCGGCGACCTGGGCTTCCTGCACAACGATGAACTGTACGTCACCGGGCGGCTCAAGGACATGATCATCGTGCGGGGCCAGAACCTCTACCCACAGGATCTGGAGCGCTGCGTCGAAGAAGACGTGGACGTGGTGCGCAAGGGCCGCGTTTCTGCATTCGCCGTGGAGCACAACGGTCGCGAGGGGATCGGTATCGCCGCCGAGATTGGCCGCAGCGTGCGCAAGTTGATACCGGCGGCAGCGCTGATCAAGGCCATCTCGGCGGCCGTGGCCGACAGCTTCCAGGAAGCGCCGCTGCTGGTGGCGCTGCTTGAGCCGGGCGCGTTGCCGAAAACCTCCAGCGGCAAGCTGCAACGTTCTGCGTGTCGCCAGCAACTGGCTGACGGCACTCTGGCGGCTTATGCGGTACAGCGTGCCGGGCAGTTGGTGGAAGGAGGGCAGGTGAGCACTGTTCGGCTGAGCGAGGCGGAGCAGGCCATGGCCGCCCTCTGGTGCGAGGTGCTGCAGGTGGAGAAGGTCGAACGTGACGACCACTTCTTCGTGCTCGGTGGCGATTCGGTGCGGGCGACCCAGTTGCTGGCACGCCTGCGTGAGCGCCATGGCCGGGCAGTCGAACCGCGTCTGCTGTTCGAGGCGCCGGTGCTGGGTGCCTTCGTCGCTGCGCTGGCCAGCCATGTTGCAGCCGCACCGGCCTGCGCCGAAGTGCCCTGTCTGGATCGCCGTGGCCCGTTGCCGCTGTCGCCGGCCCAGCGCCGTCTTTGGTTCCTCTGGAAACTGGAGCCGCACAGCCCGCTGTACCACATCGCCGGTGGCCTGACGTTGCGCGGTGAGCTGAATGTCGACGCCGCGCAACAGACATTCGTCGATCTACAGTTGCGTCATGAGACGCTGCGCAGTCGTTTTGTCGAGGAGGGCGATGGCGAGGTGCGCCTGCACCTGGCCGACGTCGCGCCTGTGCCGTTCAGCCAGATCGATCTGAGTGGCCAGCCGAGCGTGGCCGAAACCGATGCGCAGCAGTTCGCTGCCGAACCCTTCGATCTGGCCCGCGGCCCGTTGCTGCGCCTGCGTCTGCAGCGCCTGGGCGAAGGCCGTCAGACGCTGCTGTTGTGCGTGCACCACATCATCGCCGATGGCGCCTCGCTGAACCTGCTGCTGGAGGAATTCGCAGCGTGCTATGCGGCGCGTCTGCAAGGTCAGGCTGCGCAGCTGTCGCAACTGAGCCATCAGTACGTCGATATCGCCGCCGCTCAACAGCAGAGGCTGGACAGCGGGGCGAGCGCACGTCAGCTGCAGTGGTGGCGTGCACGCTTGGGTGAAGAGCATCCGCCGCTGGAGCTGCCTTACGCTCTGAGTGAGACAGCAGGGCCGGGCGGGCGACGTGCTGCGTTTATCGAGCAGCGTCTCGACGATGCCTTGAGCAACGACTTACGGCGCCTGGCCCAACAACACGGTGTGACTCTGGCCATGCTGCTGCTGGCCGCTTTCAACCTGTTGTTGCAGCGCTTTACCGGTCAGCAGGATCTGCGTATCGGCCTGACCCAGGCCGGGCGTGAGCAGCTCGCCAGCGAGCGCCTGGTAGGGTTCTTCGTCAATCTGCTGGTGTTGCGCAGTGACCTGTCTACCAACCCGAGCCTGAGCGCGCTGTTGCGCCAGGTGCGCGACGGATTGCTGGATGCTCAGGCGCATCAGGAGCTGCCGTTCGAGCAACTGGTGCAGGCGTTGCAGCCCGAACGCGGCCACGGGCGCCATCCACTGTGCCAGGTGGCGTTCGACCATCAGGTGCGAGGGGAGGTGGCATTGCAGGGGCTGAACGTGGAAGGCCTGCGTCAGATCGACCTGGAAACTCCCTTCGATCTGGTGTTGCGTGTGCGCGAGAGTCGCGCCGGCCTCGAACTGAGCTTCTGTTACGCCGCCGCACGCTATTGCGCTATCGGCATGACGCGCATGGCCGAGCAGTTCCTCGCGCTGTTGCGGGCACTGCCGACACAACCAGCGGACGCGCCGCTGGAGACGCGTGCCTGGCTCGACGAAACGCTATGGCGCCGTGCAGTACCCGCCAGCGCCGACTCGTTCGAGCCTCTGGCGGCGCGTATCGCCGCCCAGGCTGCTGCCCAGCCCGAGGCCATCGCCGTGCTGGATGAGCAGCGCAGCCTGAGCTTCGCCGAGCTGGATACACGTGCCAACCGTCTGGCTCAGGCGCTGGTGGCGGCGGGTGTCGGCCCCGAGGCTCGGGTTGGCGTGGCCCTGCCGCGCGGCGTGGACATTCCGCTGGCCCTGCTGGCCGTGATGAAGGCCGGCGGCGCCTATGTGCCGCTGGATGTGGATCATCCGCGCGAGCGTCTGGCCTGGCTGATCGAGGATGCCGGCATCGGCTGGTTGATCAGTCAGTCCACGCTGGCCGAGAAGCTGCCGCTTGGCGAGTCGCTGCAGCGCCTGGATCTCGACCGTTTCGATGATGCCGCCTGGCCGGCGCGATGCCCGGCTTCCCGCGTTCATCCGGCCAACCTGGCTTACCTGATCTACACCTCCGGCTCCACTGGCCAACCCAAGGGCGTTGCCGTGGCGCATGGCGAGATCGCCGCACACTGTCGCGCCATCGGTGAGCGTTATGCGATGCAGCCGAGCGACCGCGAGCTGATCTTCATGTCGTTTGCCTTCGACGGTGCCCATGAGCGCTGGCTCACCGCACTGAGCCACGGCGCCAGTCTGCTGATTCGCGGTGCTGCGCTGTGGACGCCGGAGCAGACCCTGGAACGCCTCAAACAGCATCAGGTGACGGTTGCCGCCTTCCCGCCGGCCTTCCTGCAGCAATTGGCCGAGCAGGCGGCGCGCCTCGGTCATGCGCCGAGCATGCGCATCTACTGCTTCGGTGGTGACGCGGTGCCGGAAGCGGCATTCGAACTGGCGCGGCGCAGCCTCAAGGCGGAACACCTGATCAATGGCTATGGGCCGACCGAAACCGTGGTCACGCCCCTGTTGTGGAAGGCTGATGCGGCCAGCCGTTGTGGCGCCGCTTACGCGCCCATCGGCGAGGCCGTGGGTGCTCGCAATCTGTACGTGCTCGACGAGCATCTGCAGCCGCTGCCGCGCGGTGTGGCCGGTGAGCTGTACATCGGCGGTGAGCTGCTGGCGCGTGGTTATCATCAACGTCCCGGCATGACCGCCGAGCGTTTCGTCGCCGACCCCTTCGGCATGGCGGGTGGCCGTCTCTACCGTACCGGCGACCGTGTGCGCTGGCGTGAAGATGGCGCATTCGATTACCTCGGGCGCGTCGATCAGCAAGTCAAAATTCGCGGCTTCCGCATCGAGCCGGGAGAGATCGAAGCGCGCCTGCGCATGCTCGATGGGGTCAGCGAAGCGGCCGTGATCTGTCGCGATGGCGCGGCGGGGCGCCGGCTGGTGGCCTACGTGGCGCCGCTGCAGGCGACCGAGGCGCTGAAGGCGGCGCTGCGCGAGCAACTGCCCGAGTACATGGTGCCCACGCAGATCATCGCGCTGGCGCAGCTGCCGCTGAACGTCAATGGCAAGATCGACCGCAAGGCCCTGCCCGACGTGGCGGAGGTCAATGACAATTACAGCGCGCCGCGCGAGGGTCTGGAATCCCAGCTCGCGGATCTATGGGCCGAGTTGCTCGAGCTGCCGCGAGTCGGCCGCGAGGATGACTTCTTCGAGCTCGGTGGCCATTCGCTGCTGGCGACCCGGTTGGTCTCGCGGATACGCCAACGCCTCGCCGTCGAGTGTCCGTTGCCGATGATCTTCGAGGCCTCGCGGCTGGATACCTTCGCCGCCCGTGTGGCGGCGCTCGTTGCCCCCGACAGCCGCCCGCCGCTGCGCAGCGTGCCGCGTGGTGGCGCACTGGCGCTGTCCCCGGCGCAGGCGCGCCTGTGGTTCTTCTGGCAGATGGAGCCGCACAGTGCCGCCTACAACGTCCCCGGTGCCCTGCGCCTGCGCGGTGCATTGGACGAGGTCGCACTGCGTCAGGCATTCGCTGCGCTGATGGCGCGTCACGAGACCCTGCGCACCACCTTCGACGAGCGTGACGGCGAGCCGTGCCAGGTCATCCATGCGCGGATGGAACTGCCCATGGTGCGCCTGGATCTGTCCGCCCACGGTGATGCCGAGGCTCAGGCCCATCGCCTGGCCGAAGAGGAGGCCGGGCGCCCGTTCGACCTGCGCGACGGCCCGCTGCTGCGCCTGACGCTACTGCGCCTGGCTGCAGAGGATCATGTGCTGCTGCTGACCCTGCACCATATCGTCTCCGATGGCTGGTCGATCCGCGTGCTGATGGATGAGTTCGCCGCGCTGTACAGTGCCGCGCTGGCGGGCAATCAGGCCACGTTGCCGGCGCTGCCGGTGCAGTACGCCGACTACGCCCAGTGGCAACGCAGCCTGCTCGCCGGTGGCGAGGGCGAGCGACAGTTGGCCTGGTGGGTGCAGCAACTGGGACGGGACAATCCGCGTCTCGATCTGGCATGCGACCGTCCACGTCCGGCGCAACAGAGCTACCGTGGCGGCAGTCTCGGCTTCGAGCTGGACGCGGCGCTGAGCGACCGCCTCAGAGCATTGGCGCGTAGCCAGGACGTCACCCTGTTCATGTTGTTGCTGGGCGCTTATGGCGTCTTGCTGCGCAGTTGCAGCGGTCAGAGCGATCTGCGTATCGCGGTGCCGGTCGCCAACCGCCAGCAACTGGAAACCGAAGGGCTGATCGGCTTCTTCGTCAACACCCTGGTCTATCCCTGCCAGGTCGACGCGCAGGCTTCCTTCAGCGATCTGCTGGCCACGCTCAAGCCGCTGGCGCTCGGTGCCCAGGCGCATCAGGACGTACCGTTCGAGCAACTGGTCGAAGCGCTGCAACCGGAGCGTAGCCTGGCCTGGAACCCGCTGGCACAGGTCAAGTTCAACTTCGGTTTCGACGTCAGCCGCCTGCCGGATGCCGGCCCGCTGAAGCTGCAGCTGTTCAGCGAACAGCAGTACGGTGCGCGTTTCGATCTGGCCCTGGATATGGCCGAGGCCAGCGAGGATGGCCATCTGCGCGGCAGCTTCGTCTTCGCTCAGGATCTGTTCGATGCCAGCACGGTGGCGCGCATCGTCGCCACCTTCACCTGGCAACTGGAACAACTCTGTGCCCGGCCATTCGAGCCACTCAAGCAACTGGCACTGGCTCCAGCCGAACTGCGTTCGGAGCTGGCTGGCGAGCGCCGTCCATGGCCGGCTGCCGATGTACTGCAACTGTTCAACCGGCAGTGCGCAGCACGTCCGGACGAAATGGCGGTCGAGGCCTGGGATGGCCAATACCGCTATGCCGAGCTGGATGCGGCGGCCAACCGCTTGGCCAACGCCTTGCGCGCCCAGGGTATTGGTGCGGGTGAGCGCGTCGCGCTATGCCAGGCGCGCGGTGCGCGCTGGCTGCTGATGCTGCTGGGTGTACTGAAGTCCGGTGCTGCCTACGTGGCGCTCGACCCGGCATTGCCGAGCGCGCGTCTGCAGCAACTGCTGGCCGAGAGTGGCGCGCGCTGCGTGCTGGTGACCGAGCCAGAAATGGCTGCGCTGTTCCCGGATCAGGCATTGCGGGTCGAGGCCAGTGGGCCGTTGGACTGTGCGGCGCAGGCGCCTGCCGTGGTCATCGATCCGACCAGCCCGGCTTATGTGATCTTCACTTCCGGCTCCAGTGGTCAGCCCAAAGGTGTTGTGGTCAGCCACGGCGCTTTGGCCAATTACGTGCAGGGCGTGTTGACCCGCTTGGACAGCCAGCCCGGTGAGGGCTGGGCGATGGTGTCGTCGGTGGCGGCCGATCTCGGCCATACCAGTCTGTTCGGTGCGCTGTGCAGTGGCGGGCGACTGTGCCTGGCCAGCGCCGAAGAGGTGGCCGATGCCGAGCGTTTCGCCGCCTTCATCCAGGCGCGTGCGGTGGCCGTGCTGAAGATCGTGCCCAGTCATCTCAGTGGCCTGCTGGCTGCTGCGCCGCAGCCGGCCGAGGTATTGCCGTCGCGCCTGCTGGTGCTCGGTGGCGAAGCCAGCGGCGCGCCGCTGTTGGGCCGGTTGCGTGAGTTGGCGGCTGATCTGCGTGTGGTCAATCACTATGGCCCGAGCGAAACCACGGTGGGCGTGCTGACCCATGAATGGCGCCTCGGTGATGCCCTGCCGCAAGGCAATCTGGCCATCGGCCGGGCGCTGCCCAATATCCGCGTGCGGGTGGTCGACGAGCAACTCGTCAGTGTGCCGCTTGGCGTACCGGGTGAGTTGCTGATTGCCGGTGCCGGTCTGGCCGACGGCTACCTCGGCCAGCCGCAACTGACGACGGAACGTTTCATCCTGCTCGAGGGTGAGCGCTATTACCGCAGTGGTGACCGCGTGCGCCTGCGCGCCGATGGTGAGATCGAATTCCTCGGTCGCCTCGACGAGCAGGTGAAGATCCGTGGTTATCGGGTGGAGCCGGCCGAGCTGGCGCAGGTGCTCAAGCGTCTGCCAGGTGTACTCGATGCCGTGGTGCTGGCCGAGGGCGATGGCCCGATGCGCCTGCTGGCCTGGTGCGTGGCTGAAGGAGAGGCCGAAGCGCTGCGCCAGGCGCTGGCCGCCCAGGTGCCGGACTACCTGCTGCCGGCGCACCTGATGCTGCTGCCAGCCTTGCCGGTGACGGCCAATGGCAAGGTCGATCGCCAGGCCCTGCCGCGCCCGGACGTGGCTGCCAAGCCGCAGGAGGAGGCGCCGCTGAGCGAACTGGAAAGCCAGTTGGCGACGATCTGGCAGGCCGTGCTCAAGGTCGAACGAGTAGGCGCCGAAGACAACTTCTTCGAGCTGGGTGGCGACTCCATCCTCAGCCTGCAGATCATTGCGCGTATCCGCAAACTGGGCTTCAAGCTCAGTCCCAAGCAGTTGTTCGAGCGCCAGACCGTGCGCCAACTGGCGCTGTGGCTGCAAACACGCGAGGTGCCGGCAGTTGCCGCGGCGCCTGCCATCATCAACGCACCGCTCGACAATGGCGCGCCGCTGGCCCCGGTGCAGGCGCGCTTCTTCGAGCGTGTACCGGCTGCGCTGCGCAACCACTGGAACCAGGCCATCCTGCTGGAGACCAGCGAGCCGTTGGATCTCACCGCGCTGGAGCGTGCGCTGCATGCCTTGCTGCAATGCCACCCGGCGTTGCGCCTGCGTCTGGAGGGCGAGCAGGCGCGTCTGCGTATCGCGGAGATGGGCGCACTCGACCTGACGCTGCTCTGGCGCCGTCATGCCGCTGATCGGCATACGCTCGAGCGCCTGTGCGACGAAGCCCAGCGCAGCCTGGATCTGCGTCACGGCCCATTGCTGCGGGCGATGCATGTCAGTCTGGACGAGGGCGGTGAGCGCCTGTTGCTGGTGATCCATCACCTCGCGGTGGATGGTGTCTCCTGGCGGGTGTTGCTGGACGACTTGCACGCTGCCTATCGCGCCATCCGTGCCGGTCAGCCTGCCGCCTTGCCGGCTGAAGGCGACTCCCATGCCGTCTGGGCTGCCCGCCAGCAGGCGTTGGCGAAGAGCCCGGCACTGGCTGCCGAACTGCCGTACTGGCTGGCGCAACTGGCCGATGCTCCGGCCATTCCCCAGGCCGACAGCCATGCTGCGGTCACCTGGCGCGAGGCACGGCAGCGCCAGGTCGCTCTGGACGCTGACGCCACCGCCGAACTGCTTGGCCCGGTGCTGGCGGCGCAACGTCTGCGCATCAATGACCTGCTGCTGACGGCGGTCGGCCGCGCCCTGTGCGCCTGGACGGGGAGCGAGGAGGCCTTGCTGGAAGTGGAGGGCCATGGTCGCGATGCCTTCGATGAGGGCGAACCGCTGGAGCTGTCGCGTACCGTTGGCTGGTTCACCAGCCTTTATCCGCTGCGCCTGTGCCCGACCGGCGAACCGGGTGCGGCACTGCGCGCGGTCAAGGAACGCATCCGTGGTGTGCCGCGTGCCGGCATCGGCTACGGCGTGCTGCGCTACCTGAGCGAGCATGGCCAGACGCTGCAAGCAGCGGGGCAGGCGCGTGTCACCTTCAACTACCTGGGGCAGTTCGACCAGCAATTCACCGGTGATTCCGTACTGCGCCCGGCCAGCGAGTCGGCTGGCCATAGCCAGCCGCAGAATGCCCCGCTGGGCAACTGGCTGGTGATCAATGGCCGCATCCTGGGCGGACGTCTGGAGTTGGAACTGACCTACAGCCAGGCTATGTTCCCGGCCGAGGCAATCGATGCCCTGGTGCAGGTGCTGGAGCATTCGCTGCACGAGCTGCTGGCACATGTGCGCACCGCTACGCCTTGCCTGTCGCCGAGTGACGTGCCGTTGGCGGGTGTGGATCAGGCGACGCTGGACAACCTCGATCTGCCGGTGAGTGAGCTGGACGATCTCTATCCGTTGTCGCCCATGCAGCAGGGCCTGTTGTTCCATGCGCTCGACGTGCCGGGCTCCGGTCTTTACGTCAACCAGTTGCGGGTCGACCTGGATGGCTTGGATGCGCCGCGCTTTATCGCCGCGTGGCGGCAGGTTGTGGCGCGTCATGCCGTGCTGCGCAGCGGCTTCCTGCTTACCGAAGCGGGTGTGCCATTGCAGTTCGTGCTGCGTCATGCCGAGCTGCCGGTGCGTGAGCACGACTGGCGCACACGGGCTGCCGAGCCCGACGCCCTGGATACACTGGCCGCAGCCGAACGGGCCGAAGGCTTCGACCTCGCTGTACCGCCGCTGCAGCGGCTGACCCTGGTGCGCCTCGGTGAGCGCCGCTACCACCTGCTGTGGACCTGCCACCATCTGATTGCTGACGGCTGGAGCAGCGCTCGGCAAGTGGGTGAGGTGCTGGCGCTCTACCGCGGGGAAACACTGCCGGCGCAGCCTGGCCAATACCGCGACTACATCGCCTGGCTGCAGGCTCAGGATGCCGCCGCAGGCGAGCGCTTCTGGTGCGAACGCCTGGCCGCGTTCGACGAGCCGACCCTGCTGGCCGGTGCGCTGGGGCAGGCCGCCGCAGAGCCTGCGCGTGAAGTGCATGGCCGCTTGAGCGTCGAGCTGACGCAGAGGTTGCAGCAGTTTGCCCAGGCCCAGCGTGTGACCCTCAACACCCTGCTGCAGGGCGCCTGGCTGCTGCTTCTGCAGCGTTACACCGGGCAGGTGAGACCCTGCTTCGGGGCGACCGTCGCCGGGCGTCCATCTGAGTTACCGAACGCGGAAAGTCTGCTCGGGCTGTTCATCAACACCCTGCCGATTGCCCATGAGATCCAGCCGCACTGGGCCGTTGGCGACTGGCTGCGCGACTTGCAGGCACTCAATCTGCAAGCACGCGAGTTCGAGCACAGCCCGTTGCACGACATCCAGCGTTGGGCTGGCAAGCCGGGCCAGGCGTTGTTCGACAGCATCCTGGTGTTCGAGAACTTCCCAATGGACAGCGTGCTTGCCGGCGGCGGTGACAGCCTGCGCGTACTCGGCCAGCGCCCGCTCGAGAGCACCCATTTCGCCCTGGCCCTGGTGGCCAGCGCTGGTGAGTGCCTGGATATCCGTTACGCCTACCGTGCCGACCGCCTGGCGCCTAGCCAGGTGGAGCGCTTGCGTGAGCACTTCGAACGTTTGCTGTCGGCCCTGG
Organism: Pseudomonas sp. FG29; assembly: GCF_057809355.1. Taxonomy (NCBI): domain Bacteria; kingdom Pseudomonadati; phylum Pseudomonadota; class Gammaproteobacteria; order Pseudomonadales; family Pseudomonadaceae; genus Pseudomonas; species Pseudomonas sp. FG29. The sequence continues at coordinate 22,353 of NZ_JBMDJU010000040.1, forward strand.
CCGAGGGTGCCAAGCGCCGTCTGGGGGATCTGCCGATGCTGGCAGGCGCAGAGCGCGAGCAACTGCTGTGTGGCTGGAACGCCACCGAGGCGGCGTTCCCCGCTGACGTGCAACTGCAAACCCTGCTGCAACAACAGGCCGGGCAAACGCCGGACGCCCTGGCACTGCAGTTCGGCGCGCAGCGCCTGAGCTATCGCGAGCTGCACCAGCGCGCCAACCAGCTGGCACGCTGGCTGCGCACTCAAGGTGTGGGCCCGGATGTGTTGGTGGGTGTGGCGGCCGAGCGCAGCATCGAGCTGGTGGTGGCCTTGCTGGCCATCGTCAAGGCCGGTGGCGCCTACGTGCC
>NZ_JBMDJU010000041.1:0-21239 GCF_057809355.1 Pseudomonas sp. FG29
GCTTACTTTTCTTTGCGCACTTCAAAGAAAAGTGAGTCGCCCGAGGGGGCGAAACGCGGAATATCTGAAACACCCAAAGCGGCGTTTAAAACACCAACGTAAGCCAACAAGATCACACAAACTTGCCAGTCCGGTATCAAGCACATCGGTCGCGGCTAAAGCCCCTCCCACAACTGTCATGCCGTGGGAGGGGCTGGGCGGCGATTACAGGCGTGGGTAGTCGATATAGCCGACCGGGCCCGAGCCGTAGAAGGTCTCCGGGTGCGGCTCGTTCAGCGCCGCGTCCTGTTCCAGGCGTGCCGGCAGATCCGGGTTGGCGATGAAGGGGATGCCGAACGCCACGGCATCGGCCTTGCCCTCAGCCAGCCAGGCGTTGGCCTGTTCCTTGGTGAAGCGCTCGTTGGCGATGAACACACCACCAAACTCCTTCTTCAGTTGCGGGGTCAGGCTGTCGTCACCGGCCTTCTCACGGGTGCAGATGAAGGCGATGCCGCGCTTGCCCAGCTCGCGGGCGACGTAGCCGAAGGTTTCGGCACGGTTGGCGTCGCCCATGTCGTGGGCATCGGCACGCGGTGCCAGGTGCACGCCAACGCGGCCGGCGCCCCATACGGAGATGGCGGCATCGGTGACTTCCAGCAGCAGGCGGGCGCGGTTCTCGATGCTGCCGCCGTAGCGGTCGGTGCGCTGGTTGGTGCTGCTCTGCAGGAACTGGTCGAGCAGGTAACCGTTGGCGCCGTGGATTTCCACGCCGTCGAAACCGGCCGCCTTGGCGTTCTCGGCACCTTGACGGTAGGCCTCGACGATATCGGCGATCTCCTCGGTTTCCAGGGCGCGCGGGGTGACGAATTCCTTCATCGGGCGCACCAGGCTGACGTGACCGGCCGGCTGGATGGCGCTCGGCGCCACCGGCAGTTCACCGTTGAGGTAGATCGGGTCGGAAATACGCCCGACGTGCCACAACTGCAGGACGATCTTGCCGCCATTGGTGTGTACGGCCTGGGTGACGTTGCTCCAGCCACGGATCTGCTCGTCCGACCAGATGCCGGGAGTGTCGGGGTAGCCGACGCCCATCGGCGTGACGGCGGTGGCTTCGCTGATGATCAGGCCGGCCGAGGCGCGCTGCACGTAATACTCGGCCATCAGCGCGTTGGGCACGCGGCCTTCGTCGGCGCGGCAGCGGGTCAGCGGCGCCATGATGATGCGGTTGTTCAGTTGCAGATCGCCGATCTGAATAGGGTCGAACAGGGTAGGCATGGTGAATCCTCCGGTTGTAGCTTCAGGTTCAGAGTTGCTGGCCGAGACGCTCGACGAAGGCCTGGATCAAGTCGTCGTTGCGTTTGAAGAAGTGCCACTGGCCAACCTTGCGGCTGGTCACCAGACCGGCGCGCTGCAGGCTGGTGAGGTGGGCGGAAACGGTGGATTGCGACAGCCCGGTGCGCTGATAGATCTTGCCGGCGCACACGCCGATCTCCAGCGGATGATCCTGTTCGGCGAAGTGCCGTTCGGGCGCCTTCAGCCAATCGAGGATGTCGCGGCGAACCGGGTGGGCGAGGGCCTTGATGATGGCGTCGAGATCGATATCCATGGTGTGCGGGCCGTGTTTCGTCATGCGGCGAACCTTATATCGTCTCTGAGCGATATACAGATCGTTTGTTCCGATAGTCTCCATCAACCGCTTCGATTGTCCCGCTCGCGGCGGTAAGCTCAGTGGATGAACTACCTGGCCCACCTGCATCTTGGCGGCGACGCCCCGGCACAACTGCTCGGCAGCCTCTATGGCGACTTCGTCAAAGGCCCGCTGGACGGACGCTGGCCGGCGGACATCGAAGCAGCTATCCGCCTGCATCGGCGCATCGATGCCTTCACCGACAGCCATCCGCTGCAGGCGCGCGCACGCTCGCGCTTTCCCGCTGAACGGCGGCGCATGGCCGGCATGCTGCTGGATCTGTTCTTCGACCATTGCCTGGCCCGCGACTGGGCCGACTACGCCGCACAGCCGCTGCAGCATTTCACCGGCCGGGTGTATCGGGTGTTGGCCGCCGAGCCTGAGTTGCCCGGGCGCCTGGCGCTGATGGCACCACGCATGGCCGAGCAGGACTGGCTCGGTAGCTATCGAGAATTCATGGTGTTGGAACAGGTGATCGCCGGCATGCAACGGCGCCTGTCCAAGCCGCAATTGCTCGATGGCAGCCTGGTCGAGCTGGAGCGCCTGTACGAGCCGCTCAGCGAGGACTTCCGCGCCTTCTATCCGGAACTGATGGCCTTTGCCGAGGCCGAACTGGGCAGGTGCAAACCGTAGCCCGGATGCAATCCGGGGAAAGCGACTTCACTCCTGCCGCTGTCGCCGCTGAAGCGCCTCCCACACAGCTCCGTGGGGACGATCCATGCAGATGCCTTGCACCGTCATACCTTGCTACCCCGCTCACCGAGCATTTTTGTGCAGTCAATCCGTCCCATGCGTGGTCACTCTCTTTAGGGCATCTCTAAAAACGTAGGCGAGACAGCCAGCGCAAGGCAAAAACACGCGAAAAAGCGCAGTTTACGAGTTGTAAATGAGCATTTTGAGCCTGTTTTTAACGCAGCGATGGCAACGCAGGTAGTTTTTAGAGGTGCCCTTTAGAGGGAGCCGCACAGGGATGTCTGTTCCGCACTCGACCTGGCTGCCTCGCAGCGCTTTGTGGCGCCCGGCCTGACCTGCATCAAGGAGTGAACCGGCAGGAGCGGCTTGAATGTGACTCGGTGTGAATCCCATGGAGGAAACGAGATGATCAAGATTCTGGTAGCGACCGACCTGTCCGAGCGTTCGGCGCATGCGGTGCAGCGTGCCGTGCAACTGATCCGTCGCCAGGGTGGCGGCGAGTGGTGCCTGTTGCATGTGATCGATGATGATGCCCCCGGCGAGCTGGTGCAGCGCCAGGTACAACAGGCTGAAACCCTGCTGCAGGCCCAGGCCGAGCGTCTGCTCGAACAGGCCGGCAGCCGCCCGCGCGTGGTGGTGGCCGTGGGCGAGGTGGCCGAGGTGGTGGTCGAAAGTGCCAAGGGCATGGGCGCCGATCTGCTGGTGGTGGGCGCGCATCGCAAGTCGGCGCTGCGCGACTTCTTCGTCGGCACCACGCTGGAACGGGTGGTGCGCAGCAGCCATCTGCCGGTGCTGCGGGTCAACGGGCCGGTGACTCACGATTATCGCCATGCCTTGCTGGCGGCCGACCTGTCACGTACCTCGATGCAGGCTTGGCACCGTGCGCGCGAACTGGGGCTGATCGAAGAAGGGCAGGTGGAAATTGCCAACGCGGTGGAACCCCTGGCCGCCGGGGCGATGATGGACGCCGGCATCAGCGCCGAGGTGCTGGAGAACCAGCGTGATCTGATGCGTCAGCAACTGCTCGAACGCCTCGGCAAAGCCGGCGTCAACGTGGCTGATGCGCACCTGCACGTGCAGATCGGGTCGCCGGAAGGGGTGATCGGCGATGCGCTGCGCAAGTCCGGCGCCGATCTGCTGGTGTTGGGTACGCACGCCCGCGAAGGGGCATCGCGTTTCTTCCTGGGCAGCGTGGCCAGCCGCTTGCTGGCGTCACTCGATGGTGATGCGCTGATCGTGCCGCCAGCCGCTTAAGCGGCTGCGGCCTGTGCCTGCTCCTGCGGCATGTCCGGCTGCAGCACGTTGGCGATCATGGTCTGGCAGTGACGCGCCAGTTCGTTGCGGCTGCGGCTCTCGCTGGGCACCGGCGCCAGCAGGCGGATCTCCACCTCGCAGGCCGGGCTGGCCAGCAGGCGCAGCAGGTGCGAGAGCATGTCGTCGTCGCCGATGAAGGGCGCCACCGGGCAGGGCTGGCCAGCGCGCAGGTAACGGATGGCCACCGGCTGCAGGGCGACGCCGCTGTCGATGGCGCTGCTCAGCAGGCGGCCATGGAAGGTACGGACGCCAAGGCCGTCGGTTGTGGTGCCTTCGGGGAAGATCACCAGCGGGCGCTTCTGCTGCAGGTGGCGCGTGAGCTGCTGGCTGATCTGGCTGCTGTCGCCCGAGCCACGGCGGATGAACAGGGTGCCGGCCTTGTGCGCCAGCCAGCCGGCCACCGGCCAGTCGCGCACCTCCGCCTTGGACAGGAAGGACATCGGCTGCAGGGCGCCGAGCAGCGGAATGTCCGTCCACGACACATGGTTGGCGACCCACAGCATCGGCTGATCGGGCAGCTCGCCTGCGACCTTCACGCGAAAGGGCAGGGCGCCGCCCAGACCGGCCAGGAACCAGCGCGTCAGGCGTTGCCGCAGGGGCATCAGATCATGCCGGACGACTCGCTCGCAAAGGCTGACGATGCCCGCCAGCAGCGTGCCGAAGAGGATCACCAAGGCCAGGTGAACGAGGCGCAGGGACAGACGCAGTTTGGCCATCGAGGCCTCCGGTTGAAAGCGGGTGCCGGCATTATCCACGGGCAGCGACGTTTGGCCATTATCGATGGTCATGCCGTCTGTTTTCAGACGGCGGCCTTGAAGTGGCGGGCGTAGCGCGGGCACAGCTCGTCGCGCTTGAGCAGGATAAACACGTCGGCCACCTGGAAGTCCTTGTCCCAGCACGGCTCGCCGCAGATCTTCGCGCCCAGGCGCATGTAGGCCTTGAGCAGCGGTGGCATCTCGGCGATGACGTTGCCCGGCAGATCCAGCTGCGGCAGTGGGTGCTTGGGCTCGGCGCGCAGATGCTCGGTGCACAGGTAGCGCTCGCGCAGGCGTTGCATGATGGCCTGAGCCTGGATGCCGCCGTCCTGCATGGAGATGCTGGCGCAGCCCATCAGGTAGCGGTAGCCGCCTTCGTTGAGCACCTCGGCCAGCTCGCCCCAGAGCACGGCGATGGTGGCGCCGTTGCGGTAAGCGGTGTCGACGCAGGTGCGGCCAATCTCCAGCACCGGGCCTTCCAGCTTGGCCAGGCCGTGCAGGGCGAATTCCTCTTCGCTGTAGTAGCGGCCTAGGCCGGCGGCGGCCTGATGGTCGAGCAGACGGGTGGTGGCTACCAGTTGGCCGCTCTCCAGGTCACGTACGCCGATATGGCGGCAGTGAATGTCGTAGTCGTCCATGTCCAGACCCAGTTCTGCGCCGTTGAGCTTGGCGTCGAACTCCGCGCTGAACACGCGGTAGCGCAAGGCCTGGGCTTCTTGCAGGGCGGCGGGGCCTTGCAGGCGTTCGGCCTGCAGTCGGCGAGCGTTTTGAGTCATGCCAGATCCTCCGTGTGCCGGCTGGCTGCTTGCAGCCGGTCGATCTTGTTGGGCAAGCTCAGGCTAGATTCACGTGGTGTCACCACCGTGACGGTTTTTTGATGCTTATGTGACGGCGCCCGCGCGCTGCTGCGAGGAGGTCTGCGATGCCCTGGTCGAGCCTGTTTCAGCCCATCGAACGCCTGTCCGCCGAACAGGGTCTGGAAGACTGGTACGCACGTCTGCTGAACAACCTGGGTGGCCGCCCGCAGCCCTTCGACCTGGCGCTATTGGGCGGCCTGCAGGCGGCGACGCCGGGGCTGGCCTTTCTCGCCGGTTACCAGGCGGCGTTGCGTATGTTGTGGCCGGCGGCGCCATGGACGGCTGGCGCCCTCTGCGTGACGGAGAACCGCAGCACCCGGCCGGCTGACATGAGCACGCGCATCTATGGCCTGTACATCAGCGGGCGCAAGGATTTCGTCACCGCCGCCGAGTGTGCCGACTGGCTGCTGGTGGCGGCGCGCGAGGAACAGGCCGAGGAAACGCCGCGGCTGGCCCTGGGCGTGGTGCGCCAAGGCGCGCCGGGCGTACGCATCGAAGCGCTGCCGGCATTGCCGCTGATGCCGGATATCGGCCATGCCCGTCTGCACCTGGATCAGGCGCAGAGCGAACGTCTGGCCGGCGATGGCTGGGATGACTACGTGAAACCCTTCCGCACCCTGGAGGACGTGCACGTGCTCACGGCGGTGAGTGCCTGGCTATTCGGCATCGGTCGTGAAAACGCCTGGCCGGAGGCACTGCTGCTGCGCCTGCAGGGGCTGCTCGCTGGCTGTGCCGAGGTCGCGCGGCAGGCGCCCAATGCGCCAAGCACGCACCTGCTGCTGGCCGGGCTATTCGCCCAGCAGCAGGCCATGGCTGACGAGGTGGAAGCTGCCCTGGCAAACGGCCCGGCGCACTGGGCCGAGTTGTGGCAGCGCGACAAGGGCCTGCTGCGCATTGCCGAGGCGGCGCGCAGCAAACGCCTGGAGAAAGCGCGGCAGATTGTCGCCGGCTCTTGATCCATATCAGTACCGTCCCGGCGGTGCGCGCATAAGGTTGCCTCGCGATTCATCAACGAGGTTTCCATGCGCCGCGAGCCCATCGTGCTGTTCGATAACGGCAGCCACCAATGCCTGATGTTCGATGACCTGGTCAGCGGCGAAGGCGTGCAATCCAACCAGTTCCTGATCACCGACAACGAGCAGTACCTGCTGCTCGATCCGGGCGGCGACCTGACCTATACGCCGCTGTCGCTGGAGTTGTCCAAGCACATTCCGGTGCAGGATCTGACCTACATCTTCGCTTCGCACCAGGATCCGGACATCATCGCCTCGCTGGACAAGTGGCTGCTGCACACCCGCGCGCGGGTGATCTGCTCCAAGCTGTGGGCGCGCTTCCTGCCGCACCTCACCGCCAACTACCTGGCGCTGAGCCGTGGCATCAACACCTACGACCGCATCATCGCGTTGCCGGATCGTGGTCAGAGCATCCCCTTGGGCAAGAGCATCCTCAAGGCCGTGCCGGCGCACTTCCTGCACTCGGTGGGCAACTTCCAGGTGTACGACCCGGTGAGCAAGATCCTTTTCTCCGGCGACATGGGCGCCTCGATGGTCGACGACGCCACGCCGGTGCGCGACTTCGTCAACCACGTGCCGAACATGGAGGGCTTCCATCGTCGCTACATGGCGGGCAACAAGGCCTGTCGTCTGTGGGCGGCGATGGTGCGCAAGATGGACGTGGCGATGATCGTGCCGCAGCACGGCCGGCCCTTCGTCGGGCCGGAAATGATCAGCGCCTTTTTGCACTGGATCGAGAGCCTCGAATGCGGCCTCGACCTGATGGGGCCTGAGGATTACCAACTGCCCAAGTGAATGTCGAGGCCGACGCTTCAAGGCGTCATCGTCGGCATGCTAGGGTGCGCCTCGACTTCTGATCGAGGCCTCCCATGCCCATCTTTTCCCTTCGCCGTCTGAGCCTGCTGCTCGGCTTCAGTTTGCTGAGCGCTGTCGCCCACGCAGAAACCTGGCCGCAACCCGATTGGCAGAGCCAACCCGCACCCGCGTCCGCCGCCATTACCGAGCTGGAGGCCTACGCCTTCGCCCCGCGCGACGATGCCGAGCGCAAGGGCGTTCGCACCGACGCCTTGCTGGTGATCCGCGACGGGCAGATCGTCTACGAACGCTATGCCGAACCGAACACGGCGCAGACGCCACATCTGACCTGGTCGATGGCCAAGAGCTTGTTCGCCACCGTACTCGGCGTGGCCTATGGCGAAGGGCGCTTCAAGCTCGATGCGCCGGTGGCGCAGTACTACCCGCCGATGGCCGACCACCCACAGATCAAGATCGGCCACCTGCTCAACTGGGCCTCGGGCCTGGACTGGCAGGAAGACTACGAATACGCCCCGCTGAAATCCTCGGTGGTGGCCATGCTCTACACCCGTGGCCGCGGCGACATGGCCGCGTTCACCGCCGCGCATGAGGCCGGTGCTGCGCCGGGCACGCGCTTTCGCTATTCCAGCGGCGACAGCAACCTGCTGGCGGCCGCGCTGCGTGGCATGGTTGGTGAGCAGGCCTACGCCGACTACCCCTGGACCGCGCTGTTCGAGCCACTGGGCATCACCCATGCAGTGTGGGAGCGCGATGCCAGCGGCACCTTCATCGCTTCGTCCTATGCCTACCTGAGTGCGCGCGACCTGGCCCGTGTCGGCCTGCTGATGCAGCGCGGCGGACGCTGGGGCGAACGGCAGTTGCTGCCGGCGGCCTGGGTCGATTTCGTCTCCACGCCGTTCGCCGCCTACCAGCCGCAGGGCTTCGCACCGGGTGATGCGGTGCCGGGCGGGCAGTGGTGGCTCAATGCCGAACTGCCTGGCAGCTCGCGCCCCTGGCCGGATGCGCCGGCCGACACCATCGCCGCGCTGGGCCACTGGGGCCAGGGCCTGTACGTGATGCCGAAGGAGAAGCTGGTGGTGGTGCGCTACGCCGATGATCGCGATGGCAGCTTCCAGCACAACGAACTGCTCAAGCGCGTACAGGCGGCCTTCGCCACGGAGGTGCAGCCATGATCCGTCGTCACCCGATCCTCAGTGCGCTGGCGCTGCTGCTCGTCCTGCTGCTGGCCTGGGCCTGGCCGAACCGCGTCTACCTGCAGGCCTTCCCCGACATCATTGGCGCCTACACGGCCAAGGAGTATTGCTCCTGCCGTTACGTCAGCGGCAACCCGGCAGCCTATTGCGAGGGCTATGTGCAGCAGTACGTGCCAATCAGCAGCCTGCTCGACGACGAGAGTGCCAAGCGCGTGACCGCCAGCGGCCTGGGCCGTACTCACAGCGCCGCCTGGTTGGGCGAGCGCCAGGGTTGCCAGTTGCTGCCGAACGAGTAGGGCGGGTGAAACCCGCCAGATCGCAGTGGCGGGTTGCACCCGCCCTACGATTCACTGATTCGCGGCTGAAGTCGCCTGGCCTGGCCATTCTTGCGCTGGACTTTGCAAGGCAGGCCATGGCGACTATCGTTGCGGCCTGGTCATGCCGTTATTCGAGTTCTCATGCGCCGTTCGCTTCTCGCCCTGCTGCTGGCTGCCGCCTTGCCCGTCCACGCCGACTGGTATCTGGACAACGAGTCCTCGCGGCTGTCGTTCATTTCTACCCACTCCGGCAGCCAGTCGGAGGTGCATCGCTTTCTCACCCTGCATGGGCAGATCGGTACCAAGGGCAATGCCCGCCTGCGTGTCGATCTCGATTCGCTGAGCACTGGCGTTGCGCTGCGCGACGAACGCCTGCGCGCGATGCTGTTCGATACCAAGCGCCTGCCCGAGGCGCGTATCTCCGCCCAGATCAACCTGGATCAGTTCACCGACCTGGCTCCAGGCGCGCAACTGGAACTGCGCCTGCCGCTGCAACTGACCCTCAACGAGCGTATGCACGAGCTGCAGGCGGAACTGCTGGTCACCCGCCTCGATGACCGACGCTTCCAGGTGGTGACCCTGGCGCCGCTGGTGCTGCACGCCGAGGATTACGGCCTGGCGGGCGGTATCGAAGCACTGCGCAAGCTCGCCGGCCTCAGCGCCATCAGCCTGTCGGTGCCGGTCGGCGCCGTGCTGATCTTCACGGCGCGCTGAATCGTGTCCGTGCGCGGCACCATCTTCCCCTGGCGCGGTGGCAACCGTTTCGAGCTGCTGCTCGACGGGCCGATATTCTTTCCGCGCATGCTGGCCGCCATCGACGCGGCGCAGCGTCAGGTGGAGCTGGAGCTGTACCTGGTCGAGGATGGGCAATGCAGCGAGCAACTGGTCGAGGCTCTGTGCCGGGCGGCGACGCGGGGCGTGAGCGTACGCGGGCTGTTCGATGCCTATGGTGCCGCCGCTTTGGGCGCCGCCTCACGTCAGCGCTTGCTGGCGTCCGGCGTGCAACTGCGCTGGTACAACCCGATCCGCTGGCGCCGTGGCGTGCGCAATTTCCACCGTGATCACCGCAAGCTGTTGTTGGTGGATCAGCGCCTGGCCTATGTCGGTGGCACTGGCGCCACCGATGAGTTCTGGACGCCAGACGCGCCACAAAGCGCCTGGCACGAGGCCATGGTCGAGATCGAAGGGCCGCTGGTCGGGGATTGGCAGCAACTGTTCGAGCATCAATGGCAGACGCGTTCCGTCTGGCGTCCGCGACAATCATCCGCGCCGCTGCGGCTGCCCGAGTGCCCGCCGGCAGGCCAGGGCCTGGGCCGTGTCGCCTATGCCGATGCCGCGCAACACCGCGACATCCTGTTGTCGCTGCTGCGTGCCCTGCGTGGGGCGAAGCAGCGTGTCTGGCTGGCCACGCCCTATTTCCTGCCGACCTGGAAGGTGCGCCGCGCCCTGCGCCGTGCCGCCGCCCGAGGTGTCGAAGTGCGCCTGCTGCTGGCCGGACGCAATACCGACCACCCGCCCGTGCGTTTTGCCGGCCAGCGCTACTACCCGCGTCTGCTCAAGGCTGGGGTGCGCATCTTCGAGTACCAGCCGCGCTTCTTGCACCTGAAGATGGTGCTGGTGGACGACTGGGTCAGCGTCGGCTCCTGCAACTTCGATCACTGGAACCTGCGCTTCAACCTCGACGCCAACGTCGAGGCGCTCGACCCCGCATTCACCCAGGCAGTGGCGAGCAGCTTCATCGAGGACTTCGGCGCCAGCCGCGAGATCACCCTCGACGACTGGCACCAACGCCCCTTGTGGCGCCGTGTGCAGCAAAGGCTGTGGGGTTGGCTGGATCGCCTGGCGGTGAACCTGCTGGATCGCTGGCGCTGATGCAGGCCCGCTCATTCTTGCGAGCGGGCCTGAGGACACTCAGCCGAGGAAGTAGAAGGCGCCGCAGATCACCACGCCCGAGTACAGCAGCATGATCAGGCAGTAGCCCATGATGTCGCGAGCGCCGAGGCCGACGATGCCGAGCAGCGGCAGTGCCCAGAACGGCTGGATCATGTTGGTCCAGGCGTCGCCCCAGGCAATCGCCATGGCGGTGACGGTCGGCGATACACCCAGTGCCTGAGCCGCCGGCAGCATGATCGGGCCCTGCACGGCCCACTGGCCGCCACCGGACGGTACGAACACGTTGACCACGCCAGCGCTGAGGAAGGCCAGCAGCGGGAAGGTGTCGGCCGATGACCAGGAAATGAACGCCTCGGTGATCTGCCGGCCCAGGGAGATGCCGTCGGCGTTGGCGCCCATCATCATGCCCATGATCCCGGCGTAGAAGGGGAACAGCAGGACGATGCCACCGATGCCGCGCACGCTCTCGTCCACCGCACGCATGTAGCGCTCCGGGGTGCCGTGCATCAGCAGGCCGCAGAACAGGAAGATGGCGATGACCACATCCAGGCCAAGGACGAAGCCCTTGCTGGCGAAGTGGTTGAACAGGTAGATGCCGGCCATGGCCACCAGCGCCAGGCCGAGAATGCGGCTGTCATCCAGGCGCTGTGCCGGGGTTTCGCGGGCCGGCAGTTCGGCGCGTGATTCCACCAGTTTGGCGGCATCGGCCACCTTGGCGTTCTGCCGTGGGTGCATGGCGCGGTTGAGCAGCGGCAGGCCGATGAACAGCAGGGCGACGATGGTCAGGTTGAGCGGGCTGAACAGGGTTTCGCTGATGCTCACCGGGTTGGTCAGCACGCCGGCGGTGATGCGTGCCAGATCCGGGCCGCCGGTAGCCATCGACAACGGAATCGAGCCGGCCAGACCGCCGTGCCAGACCAGGAAGCCGGAGTAGGCCGAGGCCACCAGCAGCGGGTAGTCGACGCCAGCGACCTTGCGCGCCAGGGCGCGGGCGAACACGGCGCCGATCACCAGGCCGAAGCCCCAGTTGACCCAGCAACCCACCAGCGCCACCAGGGTGACCATGATGATCGCCTGGCCCGGCGTGCGCGCCAGGCTGGCCAGACGGTCGAGCTGACGGTTGATGATCGGTGCGCTGGCCAGGGCATGGCCGGTGACGAAGATCAGCGCCATCTGCATGGCGAAGCCGAGCAACGTCCAGAAGCCGCCACTCCAGTGTTGCACCATGGCGGGCAACGACTGGCCGGTGGAGAGGATGCCGGCGAGCAGTACGCCCAGCGTGAGCAAGGCGGAGAAGACGAAGGGCGAGGGCAGGTACTTCTGTACCAGGCTCACGCTCATGCGGGTGAGGGTATTGAACATCGATGACGCCTCTTTCTTATGGTTGTGTAAGGGCTGTTCCAGGCATTCAGGTCGGTTGTGCCTGGCGGGTGGAAATGACAACGCCCGGCCGGAGCCGAGCGGGTGGTTGTGTTGCTCCGTAGGGCGGGTGAGACCCGCCGGTTCCGATAGTGGCGGGTTGCACCCGCCCTACGGTTTCGCGCTTTTCTCGCGCTCGATGGCCAGGGCCACGCCTTGGCCGCCGCCGATGCACAGGGTGGCCAAACCTTTCTTGGCGTCCCGGCGGATCATTTCGCTAGTTCCGTAGGGCGGGTGAAACCCGCCACCCTGGTAAATGGCGGGTTGCACCCGCCCTACGGTTTCGCGCTTTACTCGCGCTCGATAGCCAGGGCTACGCCTTGGCCGCCGCCGATGCACAGCGTAGCCAGACCTTTCTTGGCGTCGCGGCGGATCATCTCGTGCAGCAGGCTGACCAACACGCGGCAGCCTGAGGCGCCGATGGGGTGGCCGAGGGCGATGGCGCCGCCGTTGACGTTGACCTTGTCGGCGTCCCAGCCCAATTCCTGGCCGACCGACAGCGCCTGGGCGGCGAAGGCCTCGTTGGCTTCGATCAGATCCAGGTCAGCCAGGCTCCAGCCGGCCTTGTCCAGGCTGCGACGGGTGGCGGATACCGGGCCGATGCCCATGATCGCCGGGTCGACGCCGGCATTGGCGTAGCCGGCAATCTTCGCCAGCACCGGCAGGCCCAGCGCTTGGGCCTTGGCCGCGCTCATCAGCAGCACGGCGGCGGCGCCGTCGTTGAGGCTGGAGGCGTTGCCAGCGGTGACGCTGCCGTCCTTCTTGAACGCCGGCTTGAGCTTGGCCAGGGATTCGGCGGTGGTGCCAGCTCGCGGCTGCTCGTCACGGGCGAAGGCGATGGGATCACCCTTGCGCTGCGGGATCAGCACCGGGGTGATCTCGGCATCGAAGCGTCCGGCCTCGATAGCCGCCACGGCCTTTTGCTGCGAAGCCGCAGCGAAGGCGTCCTGGGCTTCACGGCTGATGCCGTATTTCTCCACCAGGTTCTCGGCAGTGATGCCCATGTGGTAGTCGTTGAAGGCGTCCCACAAGCCGTCGACGATCATGCTGTCGAGCATCTGCGCGTGGCCCATGCGCAGACCGGTGCGGGCTTTCGGCAGCACGTAGGGCGACAGACTCATGTTCTCCATGCCGCCAGCGATGATCACCTCGGCGTCGCCACAACGAATGGCCTGGGCCGCCAGGTGCAGTGCTTTCAAACCCGAGCCGCAGACCTTGTTCAGGGTCATGGCCGGTACGGCATGCGGCAGGCCGGCGCGGATAACGGCCTGGCGTGCCGGGTTCTGGCCAGAACCTGCAGTGAGTACCTGGCCGAGAATCACTTCATCGACCTGGGCGGCGTCGAGGCCGGTTTGCTCCAGCAGGCGCTTGATGACGATGGCGCCGAGTTCCGGCGCGGGGATGTCAGCCAGGCTGCCCTGGAAGCTGCCAATGGCGGTGCGGGTGGCGGCGACGATGACGACGTCTTGCATGGGAAATCCTCTGGGTGCGGTAGGACGGAAAGCTTCGCGGATGAATCCGCTCCTACAGGGAGTGCAGCAGATAACACCAAATAAAAACACCCCGCAAAACGCCAGTCGTGGTGGCGTTCTGCAGGGCGGTAGACAACCTAGAACTGCATTTCCGGTACGTGCTCGGGGACGATCAGCTTGCCGGCGGTCTTGGCGACGATTTCCTCGACGCTCACGCCCGGTGCGCGTTCGCGCAGGATGAAGGCGCCGTTTTCGATCTCTAGGTAAGCCAGGTCGGTCAGCACCTTGCGAATGCAGCCGCTGCCGGTCAGCGGCAGGCTGCAATGCTCCAGCAGCTTGGATTCGCCGTCTTTCGAGGCGTGGGTCATGGTGACGATGATGTTGTCGGCGCCGGCCACCAGATCCATGGCGCCGCCCATGCCTTTGACCAGCTTGCCGGGGATCATCCATGAGGCGATGTTGCCGCGCACATCCACCTCGAAGGCGCCGAGCACGGTCAGGTCGACATGGCCGCCACGGATCATGGCGAAGGATTGCGCCGAGTCGAAGATCGCTGCGCCCTTGATCGCGGTAACGGTCTGCTTGCCGGCGTTGATCATGTCAGCGTCGACTTCGTCTTCAGTGGGGAAGGCGCCCATGCCGAGCAGGCCGTTCTCCGACTGCAGCATCACCTGCATGCCCTCGGGCACGTAGTTGGCCACCAGGGTGGGGATGCCGATGCCGAGGTTGACGTAGAAGCCGTCCTGCAGCTCGCGGGCTACGCGCTGGGCCATTTGTTCACGGGTCAGTGCCATGCCGGTATCTCCTAAGCGCGCAGAGTGCGTTTTTCGATGCGTTTCTCGAAGCTGCCGCAGATCAGCCGGTCGACATAGATGCCGGGGGTGTGAATCTGCGTGGGGTCGAGTTCACCGGGCTCGACGATCTCTTCGACCTCGACCACGGTGATGCGCCCGGCGGTGGCGACCACCGGGTTGAAGTTCTGCGCGGTGTGGCGGTAGACCACGTTGCCGAAATGGTCGGCCTTCCAGCCCTTGACGATGGCGAAGTCGCCGGTGATGGCTGGTTCGAGGATGTAGTGGCGGCCGTTGATCTCGCGCGCTTCCTTGCCTTCGGCGACCGGGGTGCCGTAGCCGGTGGCGGTGAAGAAGGCGGGGATGCCGGCACCGCCGGCGCGCAGCTTCTCGGCCAGGGTGCCTTGCGGGGTGAGTTCGACTTCCAGCTCGCCGGAGAGCAGTTGCTGCTCGAACAGGGCGTTCTCGCCGACGTAGGAGGCGATCATCTTGCGGATCTGCCGGTCTTCCAGCAGCACGCCGAGGCCGAAACCGTCGACGCCGCAGTTGTTGGACACCACGGTCAGATCGCGCACGCCGCGACGGCGGATCTCGGCGATCAGGTTCTCGGGGATGCCACACAGGCCGAAACCGCCGGCCAGCACGGTCATGCCGTCCTGCAGGCCGTCCAGGGCTTCTGCATAGCTGCCGACGCGTTTGTCGAGTCCGCTCATTCGAGGCTGCCTCTTTGTTGTTATCAGGAGTGAGGCCAAGCTTCTGCGCTGTGAGCTTATTTGTTAAGTTTGTTTTTCCTCTTGATTGATCAGGTAAATAAATCAATGACCGTCAAGCAGCTACGCGCTTTTCTTGCCGTGGCGCAGAGCCTGAGCTTCGCCCAGGCCTGCGAGCGCCTGCACCTGTCGCAGCCGGCGCTGAGCCTGGCGATCAAGAACCTGGAGCAATCGCTCGGTGGTCAGTTGCTGGTGCGCACCACTCGCAGCGTGGCGCTGACGCCGGAGGGCGAGACGTTGCTGCCGATTGCCGTGCGCCTGCTGGCCGACTGGGACAACGCCGAGGACTTGCTGCGCCAGCACTTCACCCTGCAGATGGGCAAGGTAGCGGTGGCGGCCATGCCGTCGTTTGCCGGCAACCGTCTGCCGGCGGCGTTGCGTGCCTTTCGTGACGCCTACCCACGGGTCAACGTGGCGGTGCACGACGTGATCAACGAACAGGTGATGGAGATGGTGCGCGACGGTCGCGTCGAGCTGGGCATCGCCTTCGAGCCGGCGACCCTAGACGGGCTGCAATTCACACCGCTGTACGAGGATCGTTTCGTCGCCGTGGTGCCGGCAGCCAGTCATCTGGCCGACCACGAAGCGCTGACCTGGGCACAGTTGCTGGAGCAACCCTTCATCACCCTGCAACGGCCTTCGGCGGTGCGCCTGCTGCTGGAAGACAGCGTGATCGCCAGCCACGGCAAGCTGCCGGTGGCGTTCGAGAGCCATCAGTTGGTTACGGTGGGGCGCATGGTCGCTGAAGGCCTGGGCGTCAGCGCGGTGCCGCAACTGTGTCGGCAACAGATGGAGGATCTCGGCGCCCGCTGCCTGCCGCTGAGCGAGCCGCAGGTGTCGCGCCGTGTCGGGCTGTTGCATCAGGCTGGGCATCAGTTGTCCAGCGCGGCGCAAGCGCTCAGCGAGGTGCTGTTGCGCCAGGCTCAGTAGAGGCGCAGCCGGCCTTCCAGATAGGCCTCGCACAGCGGCAGGCAGCGGCTGGCCCAGTCCGGCCCCAGTTCCTGCACGGTGCGCGTTTCGGCATGGGTGCCCGCCCAGGCCAGCAGTTGCAGGCGGCGCTGCACGACGAAGGCGGGAATCATCGCCAGCTCGGCGTCGCTCAGGCCATGCTCGCGGGTGTAGCCCTGCAGCCAGTGACTGACCCAGCGCGGCACGTCTGGATGATCCTCGTGAAAGCTCAGCGCCGAGGCGAGGTCGTGCAAGTACCAACCGAAGCCGCAGTCGTCGAAGTCGATCACCCGCGTGCGCTCGCCCTGCACCAGCAGGTTGGCCAGGCGCAGGTCGGCGTGGATCAGGCCGAAGCGTTCGCTGCTCTGGCCATAGGCGGCCAGCTCCTCGGCCAGGCGTCGCAGCGTGGCCTCGATCAGTGGCTGCTGCGCTGCGTTCAGGTTGGGTGCCTGGCGCCAGTCGCCCCAGTGGCCATCGGCGCCGAGCATGCTGGTGTGATCCCAGCGCAGGCGCTCGAAGCCTGTTGGCAAAGGCCAGTCGCGCGCCTGGCGATGCAGGCGGGCGTTGATCGCACCCAGGCGCTCGAACGAGGCCAGCAGATTCTGCCGGGGGTCAGGCTCCGTGCCGTCGATCCACTCGAACAGCACGGCATGGCGTTCCTGGCCGGCCAGTTCGAGCTGTTGCAGGCAGTCACCATCCAGGCCGGGCAGAGCCTTGGGCACCTCCACGCCCGAGGCGCGCAGGGCATCGAGCCAGTGCAGTTCGCTGCGAATCGCCTGGGCGCTGTGGTAGGCCGGGCGATGCAGGCGCAGCACATGGCGTATGCCATCACCGTGCACGGCGTAGGTGGCGTTCTCCGACAGGCAGAGCAACTGCAGGCGGCCCCGGCATGACGCGGGATAACGCGCGAGCATGGCCTTGGCCAGGTGATCGAAGGTGGCGGCCTGAAGCATGGCGGGCGCTCCTGATGACTGACGATGAGGCCAGCATCGCCATGGCGGGATCAGGCGGCTTGACCGCGTCTGGCGAAAACTTGACCGCTCGGCACAGACAGCGCCCCGGCAGGGGTGGATTTGATCGGTGGCCGCGCAACTTGTGTTCTGCGGTCAAGTGTTCGGCGTGGGGGAGGGCGAGGATGGCGTCATCCATTCGATGAGGAGCCCTCCATGTTCACTTCCCTGCAAGGCAAGCGTGTACTGGTTACCGGCGGCAGTGCCGGCATTGGCCTGGGTATCGTCCGCGGCTTTGCCCGCGAAGGGGCGCGCGTGGCGCTCAGCGCCCGTGACGGCGCACGACTCGCCGCCTGCGTGGCGGCCTTGCGCGAAGAAGGGCTGGACGTGCAGGGCTTCATCGCCGACGTGGCCAGTGCCGCGGCGGTGCGTGGCCTGTTCGATGAGGTGGCGCAGACCTTCGATGGCCTCGATGTCTTGTGCTGCAATGCCGGGATCTTCCCCTCCGGCAGCCTCGATGAGCTGAGCGAGGCGGACTGGGATCAGGTGCTGGCGACCAATGCCAAGGGTTCCTTCCTTTGCGTGCAGGCGGCGTTGCCTTATCTGCGCCAGGCCGAGTACGGGCGGGTGATCCTCACCTCGTCGATCACCGGGCCGGTCACCGGCTTTCCTGGCTGGGCCCATTACGGCGCGAGCAAGGCGGCGCAACTGGGCTTCATGCGTACGGCGGCGATCGAGCTGGCGCGTGACGGCATCACTATCAACGCGGTGCTGCCCGGCAACGTGCTGACCGAAGGGCTGCAGGAGATGGGCGCGGACTACGTGGCGAGCATGGCCGCCTCGGTGCCGCTGCGGCGCCTCGGCAGCGTCGATGACATCGCCGCTGGCGCGCTGTTCTTCGCCTCGCGCGAGGCGGGCTACATCACCGGGCAGAGCCTGATCATCGATGGTGGGCAGATCTTGCCCGAGTCGTTGCAGGCGCTGGGCTGAGGCGGAGGCGCAGGATGCTCAAGGTCAATGCATTCGAGAGCGCGCAGCTCGCCAGCCTGGACGCCGCGCGCCAGCAGCAGGTGGAAAGGCGGCAACGCCTGCTGGGGCCGGCTTACCAGTTGTTCTACGACCAGCCGCTGCACCTGGTGCGCGGGCGTGGTGCCGAGGTGTTCGACAGCACCGGTGGCGCCTATCTGGATCTGTACAACAACGTCCCCTCGGTGGGGCATTGCCATCCGCATGTGGTGGCGGCCATGGCCCGCCAGGCGGGCGAACTGAACATCCATACCCGCTATCTGCACGATGGCATCCTCGACTATGCCGAGCGCTTGCTGGCGACCCTGCCGGAGATGTCCGCGCACGTGATGTTCACCTGCACCGGCAGCGAGGCCAACGACCTGGCGCTGCGCATCGCTCGCGACCATAGCGCCGGCACGGGGGTGATCGTCACCCGCTACGCCTACCACGGCATCACCACGGCGATTGCCGAGCTGTCGCCGTCGATGGGCGAGTACGTGCCGGTGGCCGGCGACGCGCGCCTGGTCGATGCGCCCCTGCACCGGCCACAGCGGCCTGAACAGGTGAGCGCGCAGTTCGCCGCGCAGGTGCGCGCGGCGCTGGCGGACATGCGCCGGCATGGCATCCGCCCGGCGGCGCTGCTGGTCGATACCCTGTTCACCAGCGATGGCGTGTTCGCCGACCCGCCGGGCTTTCTCGCCGAGGCGGTAGCCGCAGTACGCGCGGCGGGCGGGCTGTTCATCGCTGACGAAGTGCAGCCCGGTTTCGGTCGTACCGGCAGCCATTTCTGGGGCTTTCAGCGGCATGGCCTGGTGCCGGATCTGGTGACCCTGGGCAAGCCGATGGGCAACGGCCACCCACTGGCCGGGGTGATTTGCCAGCCGCACCTGGTCGAGCGCTTTGGTCAGTGCGCGGCCTATTTCAATACCTTCGGTGGCAACCCGGTGGCGGCAGCGGTGGGCCTGGCGGTGCTGGAGGTGATCGAGGCGGAAGGCTTGCAGGCCAATGCGGCGCGGGTCGGGGCCTTGCTCCAGACCGGGCTTGGCAGCCTCGCTGTGCGTTATCCGCAACTCGGCGAGGTGCGCGGCGCCGGTCTGTTCATTGGCGTCGACGTGCTCGATGGCGAGGGGCAGGCCGATACCCGTGGCGCGCGAAGCCTGGTCAATGCCCTGCGTGACGAGGGCGTGCTGATCGGGGCCTCCGGGCCGGCCAGCAATGTGCTGAAGATCCGCCCACCACTGTGCCTGAGCGCGGCCCAGGGTGAGCGCTTTCTGCAGGTATTGGAAACCGTTCTGGCCCGAAGTTAGTTGCGTTCAGTGTTCTGGCGCGCCTGCCGCCACTGCCGTGGGCTGAGCCCATGCCAGCGGCGAAAGGCGCGGGAGAAGGCGCTCAGTTCGGAATAGCCGAGCAGGGCGGTGATTTCGGCCAGGGCGACACCCTGTTCCAGGTGCAGGCTGGCCAGCTCGCGGCGGGTCTGGTCGAGCAGGGTCGAGAAGCTCAGGCCTGCATCGTTGAGGCGGCGTTGCAACGTCCAACTGGGCAGGCGCAGGGCGTCGGCCAGTTTCTCCAGGCTGGGTTCGCCGCTTTCCAGCAACAGACGAATCTGTCGCCTGGCCTCGTCCATCAGGCCGTTGCGTGGCGCGCCTTCGCCCGTGCTGCCGGCCAACTGGCGCAGGTTGTCGAACATCAGTGCCAGCAGGCGACCATCGCGCCCCGGCATCGGCTGCTCCAGCACGCTGCGCTGGAACACCAGGGCATTGCTCGGCTGATCGAAGAAGGCCGGCGCGTCGAAGGCCTTGCAGTGCTCGTACCAGGCCTCCGGGCGCGCGTGTTCGAAGTGCATCTGCTCCGGTGCCCAGCGCGTGCCGAGGGCATGGCGCATCAGGTTGAAGAACATGCCCAGCGACAGCTCGGCATCCTGGCGCTTGTGCCGGATGCCGCCGTGCTGCACCTGATAGTCCAGCCGGCACAGCGGGCCTTGCTCGTCGAGCCGGAGTAGGCTGCCCTGCTGGTGGTAGGGAAAGGCCCGCACCACGTTGCGCAGGGCGTCGCCGAGGGTGGCCGAGCTCATGCCGATGTAGCCGAGCAGGCCAAGGGCATCGGGCTTGAACTGGCGCCCGTAGCGCAGGCCGAAGTGCGCGTTGTGCGTTTGTCGAGCGGCCTCCTCGAACACCGCGCAGTACTGGTGCAGGTCGAGGCTCAGGGTCGGCTGGTCGAGGCATTCGGGGTCGATGCCGGCGCGGCCGAGGATGCTATCCGGGTCGCCCCCGGCTTGCTGGATGAACTCCACCAGCCCGGTGGCCGCCGAGGCCAGAACGCCGACGCGATGAGACCTGTCCGTTGCTGTGCTGGGCACCTTGATTCTCCGCTGGGACAACGCTTGTCGGAGCTATTCAAGAAGCGTTCCACGCCCGTGCCGAGCGGTCTCTGGCCTCGCGCCGGGCGGTCATGGGCCGGTATGCGCTCCGTTTTGGCGCGCGTCGCCAAGCTTGCGCGCGACCTCAGATGCGAAAGCGCGCCACCATGCCATTGAGGTCGTCGGCCAGATTGGCCAGCACGCGGCTGGCGGTGTTGGTTTCCTCCGAGCCGGCCGATGTCTGCAGCGACAGGTCGCGGATGTTGACCAGGTTGCGATCCGCTTCGCGGGCGACGTGTGCCTGCTGCTCGGTGGCGGCGGCGATGACCAGGTTGCGATCACGGATGTCGCCGATGGAGTGGATGATCTGCTGCAGGGCCTGACCTGCGCCTTCGGCAATTTCTCGGGTCTGCTTGGCCAGGCCGTTGCTGGCTTCCATGGAGCGTACGGCCTGTTCCGTGTCGCTCTGCACGGTGCTGATCATGGTTTCGATTTCCTGGGTCGACTGTCCCGTCTTGTGGGCCAGTGCGCGCACCTCGTCGGCGACCACTGCGAAACCACGCCCAGCTTCACCGGCGCGGGCGGCTTCGATGGCCGCGTTGAGGGCCAACAGGTTGGTTTGTTCGGCGATGCTGCGGATGACGTCCAGTACCTGGCTGATACCGCGGATCTTGCCAGCGAGCTGGCCGAAGTTGCTCGAGGTTTCATCGACGTTGGTTGCCAGTTTACCGATGGAGGACAGGGTCTGGTTGATCCGTTCGCTGCCCTGTTCGGCGATTCGTCCAGACTCGCTGGAGCTTTCCGAGGCGGCGGCAGCATTGCGCGCGACGTCGTCCACGGCGCTGCTCATCTCGGTTACGGCGGTGGCGGCCTGGTCGATTTCCTGGCTCTGTCGGTGCAGGGCCTGGGTCGTGCTGTCGGTGACGTTGGTTAGCTGCTCGGCCGCCGAGGCAAGCAACCGTGTCCAGCGTCAAGTCACTTGAGGCCTGAAATGAGCCTGATCACGGA
>NZ_JBMDJU010000042.1:0-20303 GCF_057809355.1 Pseudomonas sp. FG29
GCCATCAGCGCGGAGCCGATGATGATCGGAGTGTCGTCACCCGGGAAATCGTAGGTGCTCAGCAGGTCGCGAACTTCCATCTCGACCAGTTCCAGCAGCTCAGCGTCGTCAACCATGTCAGCCTTGTTCAGGAAGACAACGATGTACGGTACGCCAACCTGACGGGACAGCAGGATGTGCTCACGGGTTTGCGGCATCGGGCCGTCGGCAGCCGAGCAGACCAGGATCGCGCCGTCCATCTGGGCAGCACCGGTGATCATGTTCTTCACGTAGTCGGCGTGACCCGGGCAGTCAACGTGCGCGTAGTGACGAATGTTGGAATCGTACTCTACGTGGGCAGTGTTGATGGTGATACCACGAGCCTTCTCTTCCGGTGCGCTGTCGATCTTGTCGAAGTCAACGCGAGCGGAACCGAATACTTCGGAGCAGACGCGAGTCAGAGCAGCGGTCAGAGTGGTTTTACCGTGGTCAACGTGACCGATGGTGCCAACGTTGACGTGCGGTTTGTTACGTTCGAATTTTTCCTTAGCCACGACAGTAAACCTCTTACTTAAAGGGCGGGATTAGCCTTGTTTTTTAACCAGAGCTTCGACGATGTTCGACGGAGCTTCTGCGTACTTGGAGAATTCCATGGAGTAGCTGGCGCGACCCTGGGACATGGAACGGACGTCGGTAGCGTAACCAAACATCTCGCCCAGCGGAACTTCGGCACGAATTACCTTACCGGATACCGAATCTTCCATACCCTGAATCAGACCACGACGACGGTTCAGGTCACCCATCACGTCCCCCATGTAGTCCTCAGGAGTTACCACTTCCACCTTCATGATCGGCTCAAGAACCTTACCACCGCCCTTCTGGGCCAGCTGCTTGGTCGCCATGGAGGCAGCGATCTTGAACGCCATCTCGTTGGAGTCGACGTCGTGGTAGGAACCATCGAATACGGTCGCCTTCAGGCCGATCAGCGGATAGCCGGCAACAACGCCGTTCTTCATCTGCTCTTCGATACCCTTCTGGATCGCCGGGATGTATTCCTTCGGAACCACACCACCTACGACTTCGTTGGTGAACACCAGACCTTCGGTGATGTTGCCCTTGTCGTCCACGTCCGGAGTCGAGAAGCGAATCCAGCAGTGACCGAACTGACCGCGACCACCGGACTGACGAACGAACTTGCCTTCGATCTCGACATTGTCCTTGGAGATGGTTTCACGGTAGGAAACCTGCGGCTTGCCGATGTTGGCCTCGACGTTGAACTCGCGCTTCATGCGGTCAACGAGGATGTCCAGGTGCAGCTCACCCATACCGGAGATGATGGTCTGACCGGTTTCTTCGTCAGTCTTGACGCGGAACGACGGGTCTTCCTGAGCCAGCTTGCCCAGCGCGATACCCATCTTCTCCTGGTCAGCCTTGGTCTTCGGCTCAACAGCTACCGAAATAACCGGCTCCGGGAAGTCCATACGCTCGAGGATGATCGGCTTGTCCGGATCGCACAGGGTTTCACCGGTGGTGACATCCTTCATGCCGATCAGAGCCGCGATGTCACCAGCGCGTACTTCTTTGATCTCGTCACGCTGGTTGGCATGCATCTGCACCATACGACCAACGCGCTCTTTCTTGCCTTTCACGGAGTTGATGACCGACTGGCCAGACTCCAGAACGCCCGAGTAAACACGAACGAAGGTCAGCGTACCAACGAAGGGGTCGGTCGCGATCTTGAACGCCAGAGCGGAGAACGGCGCGGCGTCATCAGCATGGCGCTCGTCGTAATCACCTTCAGCGATCTCTTCTTTCGGCTTGTCAGCCAGATCCGGGTGGATACCCTTGATCGCCGGAATCTCGGTCGGAGCAGGCAGGAAGTCGATAACAGCGTCGAGAACCAGGGGAACACCCTTGTTCTTGAACGAAGAACCGCAGACAGCCGGGACGATCTCGCTCGCCAGAGTACGGGCGCGCAGACCAGCCTTGATGTCTTCGACGGACAAGTCACCCTCTTCCAGGTACTTGTTCATCAGCTCTTCGTTGGCTTCGGCAGCAGCCTCAACCATGTTCGAACGCCACTCGTTGGCCAGGTCGACCAGCTCCGCCGGAATCTCTTCCTCGCGGTAGGTGGTGCCCTTGTCGTCATCGTTCCAGTAGATAGCCTTCATCTTGATCAGGTCGACCTGACCTTCGAAGTTATCTTCTGCACCGATTGCGATCTGGATCGGAACCGGGGTGTGACCCAGACGGTTCTTGATCTGACCTACGACGCGCAGGAAGTTGGCACCGGCGCGGTCCATCTTGTTCACGTAAACGATACGCGGAACGCCGTACTTGTTGGCCTGACGCCATACGGTTTCGGACTGCGGCTCAACGCCCGAGGTACCGCAGAACACAACGACAGCGCCGTCGAGTACGCGCAGGGAGCGCTCTACTTCGATGGTGAAGTCAACGTGACCGGGGGTATCGATGACGTTTACGCGGTACTTGTCATACTGACGACGAGAACCTTCCCAGAAGGTGGTAATCGCAGCAGAAGTAATGGTGATACCACGCTCCTGCTCCTGAACCATCCAGTCGGTGGTCGCGGCGCCATCATGCACCTCGCCCATCTTGTGGCTCAGGCCTGTGTAGAACAGGATCCGCTCTGTAGTGGTTGTCTTGCCCGCATCGACGTGCGCGCAGATACCGATGTTACGGTAGCGGTTAATTGCTGTAGTACGAGCCATAAAGCCCTCGCAAAGTTAGTGGAGCCGGAATTAGAAGCGGTAGTGCGAGAAAGCCTTGTTGGCCTCAGCCATACGGTGCACGTCTTCACGCTTCTTGACAGCAGCGCCTTTGCCTTCAGCAGCATCCAGCAGCTCACCAGCCAGACGCAGAGCCATGGACTTCTCACCGCGCTTGCGCGCGTAGTCCACCAGCCAGCGCATAGCCAGGGCATTACGACGGGACGGACGAACTTCGACCGGAACCTGGTAGGTAGCACCGCCTACACGGCGGGACTTGACTTCGACCAGCGGAGCGATGGCGTCGAGAGCTTTCTCGAAGATTTCCAGGGGATCGCTGTTCTTGCGTGCTTTGACAGTGTCCAGAGCACCGTAGACGATGCGCTCGGCCACGGCCTTCTTGCCGCTTTCCATCACGTGGTTCATGAATTTGGCGAGAATCTGACTTCCGTACTTCGGATCGTCCAGAATCTCACGTTTTGCTGCTACACGACGTCTTGGCATGATAAGCCCTCAAACGGTCTTCAGGTTAGCCCGGGACTGACGGCAAAAGCCGCGCCCGACCTTACTCTTATCGACTCAACTAAATATAAAGATTCAAGCGGCCTTATTTCGGACGCTTGGTACCGTACTTGGAACGACCCTGCTTACGGTCTTTGACGCCGGAGGTATCCAGCGAACCACGCACGGTGTGGTAGCGCACACCCGGAAGGTCTTTTACACGACCGCCACGGATCAGCACGACGCTGTGCTCTTGCAGGTTGTGGCCTTCACCGCCGATGTACGAAGACACTTCGTAACCGTTGGTCAGACGCACGCGGCACACTTTACGCAGTGCCGAGTTAGGTTTCTTCGGCGTGGTGGTGTACACGCGAGTGCACACGCCACGGCGCTGCGGGCAGTTCTGCAGCGCAGGTACGTCGGACTTGTCGACGATACGCTTGCGCGGCTGACGTACCAGCTGGTTGATAGTTGCCATCTACTAGCTCCACTGTTGTCTTTCGACGCTATTTACAACACAAATAAAGATGGCAGAGCCGATCGCCCTGCCAAATTTAAGGGTGCATGAGTCTAAAGAGACCCACGCCCCCAGTCAAGGCAAAGCCCCGCTAGTGAACTAGCAGGGCTTCGACTCAATTTCCGCTGGAGTTCAGCGCTTCGGTCAGTGCGGCTTCCACCTCACTGGCGCTGACACGTACCGGCTTGTCGGCATCACGCTTGCGCTTGCGCTCGCTGTGATAGGCCAGACCGGTACCAGCCGGGATCAGACGACCTACGACCACGTTCTCTTTCAGACCGCGCAGGTAGTCGCGCTTGCCAGTAACCGCCGCCTCGGTGAGGACGCGAGTGGTTTCCTGGAAGGACGCTGCGGAGATGAACGACTCGGTGGACAGCGACGCCTTGGTGATACCCAGCAACACACGGGTGTACTTGGCGATGAACTTGTCCTCTTCGGCCAGACGCTCGTTCTCGCCCAGCACCTGGGTGAGCTCCATCTGATCGCCCTTGATGAAGGACGAATCGCCGGACTCGCTGATCTCGACCTTGCGCAGCATCTGACGCAGGATGGTCTCGATGTGCTTGTCGTTGATCTTCACGCCCTGCAGACGGTAAACGTCCTGGATCTCGTTGACGATGTACTTGGCCAGCGCGCTCACACCCAGCAGACGCAGGATGTCGTGCGGATCGCTCGGACCGTCGGAGATAACTTCACCCTTGTTGACCTGTTCACCTTCGAACACGTTCAGGTGACGCCATTTCGGGATCAGCTCTTCGTACGGATCGCTACCATCGGTCGGAGTAATGACCAGACGGCGCTTGCCTTTGGTCTCTTTACCGAACGAGATGGTGCCGCTGATTTCCGCCAGGATCGAAGCTTCTTTCGGACGACGCGCTTCGAACAGGTCGGCAACGCGCGGCAGACCACCGGTGATGTCGCGGGTCTTCGAGGTCTCTTGCGGGATACGGGCGATAACGTCACCGACCGCGATCTGCGCACCATCGGCCACACCGACAAGGGCGTTGGCCGGCAGAAAGTACTGGGCGGGAACGTCAGTACCCGGCAGCAGCAGTTCCTTGCCGTTGGCGTCGACCATCTTGATGGCCGGACGAATGTCCTTGCCAGCAGCCGGACGATCCTTCGGATCGAGAACCTCGATGTTGGTCAGACCGGTCAGTTCGTCGGTCTGGCGCTTGATGGTGATGCCCTCCTCCATGCCGACGAAGGTCACGGTACCCTTCATTTCGGTCACGATCGGGTGGGTGTGCGGATCCCACTTGGCGACGATGGCGCCAGCGTCGACCTTGTCGCCTTCCTTGACGGAAATCACGGCACCGTACGGCAGCTTGTAGCGCTCGCGCTCGCGACCAAACTCGTCGGCAACAGCCAGCTCGCCGGAACGGGAAACCGCTACCAGGTTGCCGTCAACACGCTCGACGTGCTTGAGGTTGTGCAGACGCACCACACCACCGTTCTTCACCTGGACGCTGTCGGCAGCCGAGGTACGGCTTGCAGCACCACCGATGTGGAAGGTACGCATGGTCAGCTGGGTACCCGGCTCACCGATGGACTGAGCAGCGATAACGCCGACCGCCTCACCGATGTTGACGCGGTGACCACGAGCCAGGTCGCGACCGTAGCACTTGGCGCAGATGCCGTAGCGGGTTTCGCAGGTGATCGGCGAACGCACGACCACTTCGTCGACGCTGTTCAGCTCAATGAACTCGACCCACTGCTCGTCGATCAGGGTACCGGCCGGGACGATGATCTCGTCGGTGCCTGGCTTCGGCACATCACGGGCGATAACACGACCCAGAACACGCTCACCCAGCGGTTCGACCACGTCGCCGCCTTCGATGTGCGGGGTCATCAGCAGGCCCTGCTCGGTGCCGCAATCGATCTCGGTCACCACCAGATCCTGGGCCACGTCGACCAGACGACGGGTCAGGTAACCGGAGTTCGCGGTCTTCAGTGCGGTATCCGCCAGACCTTTACGAGCACCGTGAGTGGAGATGAAGTACTGCAGAACCGACAGACCTTCGCGGAAGTTCGCGGTGATCGGCGTTTCGATGATGGAGCCGTCCGGCTTGGCCATCAGACCACGCATACCAGCCAGCTGACGAATCTGGGCAGCGGAACCCCGCGCACCGGAGTCGGCCATCATGTACATGGAGTTGAAGGACTCCTGCTCGACGGTCTTGCCTTCGCGATCGACTACCGGCTCTTTCGAGAGGTTGGCCATCATCGCCTTGGAGACTTCATCGTTGGCCTTCGACCACAGGTCGATCACCTTGTTGTACTTCTCGCCCTGGGTGACCAGGCCGGAGGCGTACTGCGATTCGATTTCCTTCACTTCCTCGGTAGCGGCATCGATGATGCGCGCTTTTTCGTCCGGGATGACGAAGTCGTTCACGCCGATCGACACACCGGAGATGGTCGAGTAGGCGAAACCGGTGTACATCAGCTGGTCGGCGAAGATGACGGTGTCCTTCAGACCCACGGTGCGGTAGCACTGGTTGATCAGTTTGGAGATCGCCTTCTTCTTCATCGGCTGGTTGACCACGTCGTAGGACAGGCCGGCCGGTACCACCTGGAACAGCAGCGCACGGCCGACAGTGGTGTCGACGATGCGGGTGTTCTTGCTGATCGAACCGTCTTTCTCTTTGACGGTTTCGTTGATACGCACTTTCACGCGGGCGTGCAGGGACGCCTCGCCGGCGCGGAATACGCGGTCGACTTCCTGCAGGTCAGCGAACACACGACCTTCGCCCTTGGCGTTAACGGCTTCACGGGTCATGTAGTACAGGCCCAGAACCACGTCCTGCGACGGAACGATGATCGGCTCGCCGTTGGCAGGCGAGAGGATGTTGTTGGTCGACATCATCAGCGCGCGCGCTTCGAGCTGGGCTTCCAGCGTCAGCGGCACGTGAACGGCCATCTGGTCACCGTCGAAGTCGGCGTTGTACGCGGCACAGACCAGCGGGTGCAGCTGGATCGCCTTACCTTCGATCAGTACCGGCTCGAACGCCTGGATGCCCAGACGGTGCAGGGTCGGCGCGCGGTTGAGCAGTACGGGGTGTTCGCGGATGACTTCGGCGAGAACGTCCCAAACCTCGGGCAGCTCGCGCTCGACCATCTTCTTGGCAGCCTTGATGGTGGTCGCCAGACCACGGGCTTCCAGCTTGCCGAAAATGAACGGCTTGAACAGCTCGAGGGCCATCTTCTTCGGCAGACCGCACTGGTGCAGACGCAGGGTCGGGCCCACGGTAATTACGGAACGACCGGAGTAGTCAACGCGCTTACCGAGCAGGTTCTGACGGAAGCGACCTTGTTTACCCTTGATCATGTCGGCCAGCGACTTCAGCGGACGCTTGTTCGAGCCAGTGATGGCGCGACCGCGACGGCCGTTGTCGAGCAAGGCGTCGACCGCCTCCTGCAGCATGCGCTTTTCGTTGCGCACGATGATGTCCGGCGCCGAAAGATCGAGCAGGCGCTTCAGACGGTTGTTACGGTTGATCACGCGACGGTACAGGTCGTTCAGGTCGGACGTGGCGAAACGACCACCATCCAGCGGAACGAGCGGGCGCAGATCCGGCGGCAGAACCGGCAGAACGGTCAGCACCATCCACTCCGGCAGGTTGCCGGAGTCCTTGAAGGCTTCCATCAGCTTCAGGCGCTTGGACAGCTTCTTGATCTTGGTCTCGGAGTTGGTCTGCGGAATCTCTTCACGCAGGCGGCCGATCTCGTGATCCAGGTCGATGGCATGCAGCAGCTCGCGAACGGCCTCGGCGCCCATGCGCGCGTCGAAGTCGTCACCGAACTCTTCGAGGGCTTCGAAGTACTGCTCGTCGTTCAGCAGTTGGCCCTTCTCGAGGGTGGTCATGCCCGGGTCGATCACGACGTAGCTCTCGAAATAGAGCACGCGTTCGATATCACGCAGGGTCATGTCCATCAGCAGGCCGATACGGGACGGCAGCGACTTGAGGAACCAGATGTGGGCGACCGGCGAGGCCAGTTCGATGTGCGCCATGCGCTCACGACGAACCTTGGCCAGGGCCACTTCAACGCCGCACTTCTCGCAGATCACGCCGCGGTGCTTGAGGCGCTTGTACTTGCCGCACAGGCACTCGTAGTCCTTGACCGGGCCAAAGATCTTGGCGCAGAACAGGCCATCGCGCTCTGGCTTGAAGGTACGGTAGTTGATGGTTTCCGGCTTTTTAACTTCACCGAACGACCACGAACGGATCATCTCAGGCGAGGCCAATCCGATACGGATGGCGTCGAACTCTTCGATCTGACCCTGGTTTTTCAGCAAATTCAGTAGGTCTTTCAAGGCCTTTCCTCCTGGCGGAGCGGGCAGCGAGCTGAGTTAGCCCCGCTGCCGATTCACGTCGTGTTATTCGGTTTCCAGATCGATGTCGATGCCGAGCGAACGGATCTCTTTGATCAGTACGTTGAAGGACTCGGGCATGCCCGGCTCCATACGGTGATCGCCATCCACGATGTTCTTGTACATCTTGGTACGGCCGTTCACGTCGTCCGACTTCACGGTCAGCATTTCCTGCAGGGTGTAGGCGGCACCATAGGCTTCCAGCGCCCAGACCTCCATCTCCCCGAAACGCTGACCACCGAACTGCGCCTTACCACCCAGCGGCTGCTGGGTAACCAGGCTGTAGGAACCCGTGGAACGCGCGTGCATCTTGTCGTCCACCAGGTGGTTCAGTTTCAGCATGTACATGTAGCCGACAGTGGTCGGGCGCTCGAACTGGTTACCGGTACGACCGTCGAACAGGCGCATCTGGCCGCTCTCCGGCAGATCAGCCAGCTTCAGCATGGCCTTGATCTCGGTTTCCTTGGCACCGTCGAACACGGCAGTCGCCATCGGTACGCCGCCTTTGAGGTTCTTCGCCAGCTCGAGGATCTCGGTATCGGAGAACTCGTCGAGGTTTTCCTGACGGCCACCGATCTCGTTGTAGATCTCGGCGAGGAACTTGCGCAGCTCGGCGATCTTGCGCTGCTCTTCGAGCATGCGGTTGATCTTCTCGCCCAGGCCCTTGGCCGCGAGGCCCAGGTGGGTTTCGAGGATCTGACCGACGTTCATACGCGACGGTACGCCCAGCGGGTTGAGGACGATATCGACCGGAGTACCGTTGGCATCGTGCGGCATGTCTTCGACCGGCATGATCACCGAGACCACACCCTTGTTACCGTGACGACCGGCCATCTTGTCACCCGGCTGGATGCGACGGCGGATGGCCAGGTAGACCTTGACGATCTTCAGTACGCCCGGCGCCAGGTCATCGCCCTGCTGCAGCTTGCGCTTCTTGTCTTCGAACTTGTCGTCGAGCATCTGACGGCGGTCGGAGATGTAGGCCTGAGCCTTCTCCAGCTGCTCGTTCAGGGCGTCGTCGGCCATGCGCAGTTTGAACCACTGGCCACGCTCCAGACCGTCGAGGAACTCGTCGGTGATCGCGGTGCCTTTCTTCAGACCAGCGCCGCCTTCGGCGATGGCGCCAACCAGAGCGGAACGCAGACGTTCGAAGGTCGCGCCTTCAACGATGCGGAACTCTTCGTTCAGATCCTTGCGGATCTCGTCGAGTTGCTGCTTCTCGATGGCCAGCGCACGGCTGTCGCGCTCGACGCCGTCACGGGTGAAGACCTGTACGTCGATGACGGTACCCTTGGTGCCAGTCGGCACACGCAGGGAGGTGTCCTTCACGTCGGACGCCTTCTCACCGAAGATCGCACGCAGCAGTTTTTCTTCCGGCGTCAGCTGGGTCTCGCCTTTCGGAGTGACCTTGCCGACCAGGATGTCGCCCGGGCCGACTTCGGCGCCGACGTAGACGATACCGGCTTCGTCCAGCTTGTTCAGAGCAGCTTCACCGACGTTCGGGATGTCAGAGGAGATTTCCTCTGGGCCGAGCTTGGTGTCACGCGCCACACAGGTCAGCTCCTGAATGTGGATAGTGGTGAAGCGGTCTTCCTGAACCACGCGCTCGGACAGGCAGATGGAGTCTTCGAAGTTGAAGCCGTTCCACGGCATGAACGCCACGCGCATGTTCTGACCCAGCGCCAGTTCACCCATGTCGGTGGACGGGCCGTCAGCCATGATGTCGCTGCGCGCAACCTTGTCACCTTTACGCACCAGCGGACGCTGGTTGATGCAGGTGTTCTGGTTGGAACGGGTGTATTTGGTCAGGTTGTAGATGTCGACACCGGCTTCGCCAGTTTCGACTTCGTCATCATTGACGCGAACCACGATACGGCTGGCGTCGACCGAGTCGATCACACCACCACGACGTGCCACGACGCAGACACCGGAGTCACGGGCGACGTTGCGCTCCATGCCGGTACCGACCAGCGGCTTGTCGGCGCGCAGGGTCGGTACAGCCTGACGCTGCATGTTCGAACCCATGAGTGCACGGTTGGCGTCGTCGTGCTCGAGGAACGGAATCAGCGAGGCGGCAACCGAGACTACCTGCTTCGGCGAAACGTCCATCAGGGTGACGTCTTCCGGCGCCTTGACGGTGAATTCGTTCAGGTGGCGCACGGCAACCAGCTCATCGATCAGCTGGCCTTTGTCGTTCAGGGTCGCAGACGCCTGAGCGATCACATGGTCGGCTTCTTCGATGGCGGACAGGAACACGATCTCATCGGTAACCTGACCTTCCTTGACCACGCGGTACGGGCTTTCCAGGAAGCCGTACTGGTTGGTGCGGGCATAGGCCGCCAGGGAGTTGATCAGACCGATGTTCGGACCTTCCGGCGTTTCGATCGGGCACACGCGGCCATAGTGGGTCGGGTGTACGTCGCGGACTTCGAAGCCTGCGCGCTCACGGGTCAGACCGCCCGGGCCGAGTGCAGAAACACGGCGCTTGTGGGTGATCTCGGAGAGCGGGTTGTTCTGGTCCATGAACTGCGAGAGCTGGCTGGAACCGAAGAACTCTTTCACCGCCGCCGCAACCGGCTTGGCGTTGATCAGGTCTTGCGGCATCAGGCCTTCGCTTTCGGCCATCGACAGACGTTCCTTGACCGCGCGCTCTACACGCACCAGGCCAACGCGGAACTGGTTCTCGGCCATCTCGCCGACGCAACGTACACGGCGGTTACCCAGGTGGTCGATGTCATCGACGATACCCTTGCCATTACGGATGTCGACCAGAGTCTTGAGTACGGCGACGATGTCTTCACGCGACAGAACGCCCGCGCCTTCGATCTCGGTGCGACCGATGCGGCGGTTGAACTTCATGCGGCCAACGGCGGACAGGTCGTAACGCTCGGCGCTGAAGAACAGGTTGTTGAACAGCGTCTCGGCAGCGTCCTTGGTTGGCGGCTCGCCAGGACGCATCATGCGATAGATCTCGACCAGCGCTTCCAGCTGATTGGTGGTGCCGTCGATCTTCAGCGTGTCGCTGATGAACGGGCCACAGTCGATATCGTTGGTGTACAGCGTCTCGAAGCGCACCACGTTGGCCTTGGCCATCTTGACCAGCAGGTCGGCGGTCAGCTCGGTATTGCATTCGGCGATGATCTCGCCGGTAGCCGGATGCACCACAGCCTTGGCAGTGGTACGACCGATGACGTACTCGAGCGGTACGTCCAGCTCTTTGATACCGGCCTTGTCCAACTGGTTGATGTGGCGGGCAGTGATACGACGGCCCTGCTCGACGATCACCTTGCCGCTGGCATCCTTGATGTCCTGTACGGCAACTTCACCACGCAGGCGCTGCGGCACCAGCTCCAGGCTCAGCCCTTCGCTCTTAACGTGATAGACGTTGGTGTCGTAGAAGGCATCGAGCACTTCTTCGGTGCTGTAGCCCAGCGCGCGCAGCAGGACGGACGCCGGCAGTTTGCGGCGACGGTCGATACGCACGAATACGGCGTCCTTCGGGTCGAACTCGAAGTCCAGCCAGGAACCGCGGTAAGGAATGATGCGAGCGGAGTACAGCAGCTTGCCCGAACTGTGGGTCTTGCCACGGTCGTGGTCGAAGAACACACCCGGCGAACGGTGCAGCTGGGACACGATCACACGCTCGGTACCGTTGATAACGAAGGTACCGTTCTCGGTCATGAGCGGGATTTCGCCCATGTACACTTCTTGCTCTTTGATGTCCTTGATCGCTTTGTTCGACGATTCTTTGTCGAAAATGATCAGGCGCACTTTCACACGCAGCGGAACCGCGAAGGTCACACCACGCAGGACGCATTCCTTGACGTCGAACGCCGGCTCGCCCAGGCGATAGCCAACGTATTCCAGAGCGGCGTTGCCGGAGTAGCTGATGATCGGGAATACGGATTTGAAGGCCGCATGCAGGCCGATGTCGCGGAACTGTTCCTTGCTCACCCCTTGCTGCAGGAATTCGCGGTACGAATCCAGCTGGATGGCCAGGAGGTAAGGCACATCCATGACATCCGGCAACTTGCTAAAGTCCTTGCGGATACGTTTTTTCTCAGTGTATGAGTAAGCCATCAGCGTTCCCCAGCTTGGTCACCTGCTTGTTTGGCCAGCGCCGGCGGCGGTGACCAGAAAATCGTGCAAACCCTCGGTTTGCAGCCGCCTCACGGGCGGGTTCTTTTCGGCTCCAGGCCGACTGACGAACAGTCGACCTAGAACGGAAAAAGGCCGGTGGCAAAAGCCACCAGCCATCAGCCTTAAGCGAGTCGCTCGGGCTGTAGACGCAAGGTCGTCGCTTACTTGAGCTCGACTTTGGCGCCGGCTTCTTCCAGCTTCTTCTTGGCGTCTTCAGCAGCTTCTTTGCTCAGACCTTCAGCGATAACCTGAGGAGCGCCGTCGACTTTCTCTTTGGCTTCTTTCAGGCCCAGACCGGTCAGCTCGCGAACGGCCTTGATCACGTTCACTTTCTTGTCGCCAGCTTCGGCCAGGACAACGTTGAACTCGGTTTGTTCTTCAACGACAGCAGCGGCAGCAGCAGGGCCAGCGGCAACAGCGGCAGCAGCGGTAACGCCGAAGGTTTCTTCCATCGCTTTGATCAGCTCAACGATTTCCATAACGGATTTCTGGCCGATCGCTTCGATGATTTGCTCGTTAGTCAGAGACATGACTATCAGTTCCTGTATTGGGGTGACGGCCTACGCGACCATCAAATTAAACGTTTGATTTCGAAAGTACTTACGCCGCCTTAGGCAGCAGCAGCTTCTTTCTGGTCGCGAATAGCTGCCAGGGTGCGAGCGAGTTTGCTGGTGGCGCCTTGAATAACGCTCATCAGCTGGGCGATGCCCTCGTCGCGGGTCGGCAGGCTTGCCAGTACGTCGATCTGGTTTGCTGCGAGGAACTTGCCCTCGAACGCAGCTGCCTTGATCTCGAACTTGTCCTGACCCTTGGCGAACTCCTTGAACAGACGAGCAGCAGCACCCGGGTGTTCATTGGAGAAAGCGATAAGGGTCGGGCCTTTGAACACGTCGTTGAGCACGTCGAACTGAGTGCCTTCAACGGCGCGCTTGAGCAGGGTGTTACGCACGACTTTCACGTACACACCAGCTTCGCGGGCCTCTTTACGGAGTCCGGTCATTGCGCCGACGGTCACGCCACGGGCATCAGCCACGACAGCGGACAGACCGGCTTTGGCAGCCTCGTTGACTTCAGCGACGATGGCCTTCTTGTCTTCGAGTTTAATTGCCACGGGTTTACTCCTGGTTTTTACCGGTTCGCCGAGCCGAAGCTCGGCGGCGTTTTGGTGTCTGATTCGGTAACGAATCGGGAGCACCATCTGCGTAGGCCATCAGGCAAGCCTGATATTTAAAACAACTGTCACCTACGGTCTTGGATAGCCCCCGCCAGGCAGGGACCCCAATTTTTCAAGGCTGACGGCAACGCCGCCAGCCCAATACTTCATTACGCCTCGAGCGAAGCCTGATCGATGATCAGACCCGGACCCATGGTGGTGCTCAGGGTCACGCGCTTGACGTAGATACCTTTCGAAGTCGACGGCTTCAGACGCTTGAGGTCGGACAGCAGGGCTTCCACGTTCTGCTTCAGCGCGGCGGCTTCGAAGCCGACCTTGCCAACGGAAGTGTGGATGATGCCGTTCTTGTCGGTACGGAAACGTACCTGACCTGCTTTGGCGTTCTTGACCGCGGTAGCGACGTCCGGAGTCACGGTGCCGACTTTCGGGTTCGGCATCAGGCCTCGCGGGCCCAGCACCTGGCCCAGCTGGCCAACAACGCGCATGGCGTCCGGGGAAGCGATGACCACGTCGTAGTTCAGATCGCCTGCCTTCATTTCGGCAGCCAGATCGTCCATACCGACCTTGTCAGCACCGGCAGCCAGAGCGGCTTCAGCGCCAGGACCTTGGGTGAACACGGCAACGCGTACGGTTTTGCCGGTACCGTTCGGCAGAACGGTGGCACCACGTACGACCTGGTCGGATTTACGCGGATCTACGCCCAGGTTCACGGCAACGTCGAACGACTCGGTGAACTTGACGGCCGACAGCTCAGCCAGCAGCTTGGCTGCGTCTTCGAAGGAATACGCCTTGCCAGCTTCAACTTTGGCGGCGATGGCCTTTTGGCGCTTGGTCAACTTAGCCATTACACACCCTCCACGTTCAGGCCCATGCTACGAGCGGAACCGGCGATGGTACGCACGGCCGCATCCATGTCAGCTGCAGTCAGATCGGCCTGTTTGGTCTTGGCGATCTCTTCCAGCTGAGCACGAGTCACGGTGCCGACTTTCTGGGAGTTAGGACGGCTGGAGCCACTCTGGATGCCGGCTGCTTTTTTCAGCAGGACGGAAGCCGGGGTGCTCTTGGTTTCAAAAGTGAAGCTGCGGTCACTGTAAACGGTGATGATCACAGGAGTCGGCAGACCAGGTTCCATGCCCTGAGTCTTGGCGTTGAACGCCTTGCAGAATTCCATGATGTTCACGCCGTGCTGACCCAGAGCCGGGCCCACGGGCGGCGACGGGTTTGCCTGACCGGCTTTAACTTGCAGCTTGATATAAGCCTGAATCTTCTTAGCCATTAGCTACTCCAATTTCGGGTTCAAACGCCTCGAAAGGCTCCCCGGTTACTTACGCATTTATCCCAGTGACGACAAAACCCCGCAGCCAGCGGCTGCGGGGTTGGGATGCTTATGTCAGCTATGCCTTCTCGACCTGACTGAACTCCAACTCGACCGGGGTGGAGCGACCGAAAATGGTCACAGCAACCTGGATACGACTCTTCTCGTAATTCACTTCTTCAACGACACCGCCGAAATCGGCAAACGGGCCATCGATAACACGAACCATCTCGCCCGGCTCGAACAGAGTCTTGGGCTTGGGCTTGTCGCCACTATCAGCAACACGACGCAGGATGGCCTCAGCTTCTTTCTCGGTGATCGGCGCCGGCTTGTCGGCCGTACCACCAATGAAGCCCATTACACGAGGCGTATCCTTGATCAAGTGCCAGGTCGCTTCGTTCATTTCCATCTGCACAAGCACATAGCCGGGGAAGAACTTGCGCTCACTCTTGCGCTTCTGACCATTGCGCATCTCGACCACCTCTTCGGTAGGAACGAGAATTTCGCCAAAGTCTTCTTCCATGCCAGCCAGCTTGACGCGCTCGATCAGCGAGCGCATGACATGCTTCTCGTAACCCGAGTAAGCATGCACAACGTACCAACGCTTAGCCACGGGACACCCTTAACCAACAATCAGGGAAACAAGCCAACCGAGCAGGGAATCAAGACCCCACAGCAGCAGCGCCATCACCAGAACCACCGCAACAACGATCAAAGTCGTTTGCGTGGTCTCTTGGCGGGTTGGCCAAACAACCTTGCGAATCTCAACGCGGGCCTCTTTCAACAGAACCGCGAAAGCCTGACCACGAGCAGTTTGCAGCGCCACAAACGCAGCAACACCGCCCAGAACGATCAGCCCCAGAACACGGTAGAGGATCGGCTCAGCGGAGAAGTACTGATTACCGACGACACCCACAACAACCAGGGCAGCGACAACCAGCCACTTGACCAGATCAAAGCGAGAGTCTTTGGCTTCAGCCTTAACATTCATTCGAGAGGATCCTGTGAAAGACGCGCCAGATTCGTTAGAAAATGGCAGGTCAGGAGGGAATCGAACCCCCAACCTGCGGTTTTGGAGACCGCCGCTCTGCCAATTGAGCTACTGACCTAGATGAATCAGGCCGACCATTATGCCGGCCTAAATGGGACAGATCAACCGATTATTCGACGATCTTGGCAACCACGCCAGCACCAACGGTACGACCGCCTTCGCGAATTGCGAAGCGCAGGCCGTCTTCCATGGCGATCGGCTTGATCAGGGTGACAACCATTTTGATGTTGTCGCCCGGCATTACCATCTCAACGCCTTCCGGCAGTTCGCACGAACCGGTCACGTCAGTGGTACGGAAGTAGAACTGCGGACGGTAGCCCTTGAAGAACGGGGTGTGACGACCACCTTCTTCTTTGGACAAAACGTACACTTCAGCTTCGAACTTGGTGTGCGGCTTGATGGTGCCCGGCTTGGCCAGAACCTGACCACGCTCGACTTCATCACGCTTGGTGCCGCGCAGCAGCACGCCGCAGTTCTCGCCAGCACGACCTTCGTCCAGCAGCTTGCGGAACATCTCAACACCGGTGCAGGTGGTCTTGGTGGTCGGACGCAGACCAACGATTTCGATTTCTTCCTGGATCTTGACGATACCGCGCTCTACACGACCGGTAACTACAGTACCGCGGCCGGAGATCGAGAATACGTCTTCGATCGGCATCAGGAACGGACGATCGATGGCACGAACCGGCTCAGGGATGTAGGTATCCAGAGTCTCGACGAGTTTCTTGACGGCAGTGGTGCCCATCTCGTTGTCGTCTTGGCCGTTCAGAGCCATCAGCGCGGAGCCGATGATGATCGGAGTGTCGTCACCCGGGAAATCGTAGGCGCTCAGCAGGTCGCGAACTTCCATCTCGACCAGTTCCAGCAGCTCAGCGTCGTCAACCATGTCAGCCTTGTTCAGGAAGACAACGATGTACGGTACGCCAACCTGACGGGACAGCAGGATGTGCTCACGGGTTTGCGGCATCGGGCCGTCGGCAGCCGAGCAGACCAGGATCGCGCCGTCCATCTGGGCAGCACCGGTGATCATGTTCTTCACGTAGTCGGCGTGACCCGGGCAATCAACGTGCGCGTAGTGACGAATGTTGGAATCGTACTCTACGTGGGCAGTGTTGATGGTGATACCACGAGCCTTCTCTTCCGGTGCGCTGTCGATCTTGTCGAAGTCAACGCGAGCGGAACCGAATACTTCGGAGCAGACGCGAGTCAGAGCAGCGGTCAGAGTGGTTTTACCGTGGTCAACGTGACCGATGGTGCCAACGTTGACGTGCGGTTTGTTACGTTCGAATTTCTCTTTAGCCATCTTGACCGTCTCCTATCGAAAAATTGAGCAAGCCACGCGCCACTTAAAACAAAGGCAGATACTTTCATATCTGCCTTTATTAGATGGAGCTCATGAGCGGACTTGAACCGCTGACCTCACCCTTACCAAGGGTGTGCTCTACCAACTGAGCTACATGAGCCAAACTCTTTGCTCGAACCACAAACTGGAGCGGGCAGCGGGAATCGAACCCGCATCATCAGCTTGGAAGGCTGAGGTTCTACCACTGAACTATGCCCGCGGAGCTTGTAGCTCACGCTGAATCTGGTGGAGGGGGAAGGATTCGAACCTTCG
Organism: Pseudomonas sp. FG29; assembly: GCF_057809355.1. Taxonomy (NCBI): domain Bacteria; kingdom Pseudomonadati; phylum Pseudomonadota; class Gammaproteobacteria; order Pseudomonadales; family Pseudomonadaceae; genus Pseudomonas; species Pseudomonas sp. FG29. The sequence goes on from NZ_JBMDJU010000042.1 coordinate 17,394, forward strand.
AAGTCGATGACGTCAGATTTACAGTCTGATCCCTTTGGCCGCTCGGGAACCCCTCCAAAGTGGGCGGCATTTTCTAGATCTGCCACCTTGCTGTCAAGCGTTTTCTCAATTAAATCTTGAGGTTAGCTTATTCGACAACATCTTCTAGGGTTATACAGCTTTGACCACCCTGCGAAGCGGGCGCCATTCTATGCAAACTACTGGGGCAATGCAACGCCTTCGCAAGGCATTAATTGATGCTGCAGCCCGGCGAAGTCTCCAGCGAGGCGACCCAGCAACACTTCATCAGCCAAACGCCGGGTTTCCGGAGACACGCGAACCCAGAAACTGCGGTGAGAACGTGACAACTCACGCACCTTGGGCTCGTATCCGGCGTCGCGCAGGCGCTGCATTACGACATCCGCAGAATCGCTGCGAGGAAAAATCCCCAGAGAGATACCATTGGCCAAATCGCCCTGGGTGATGATGTAGCTGTCCACGCGCCTAGCCTGCAGCTCGCGCAACTGCCTGAGCGAAGCCTGACGAGACGCCAAGGGCTCCAGATAGACCCAGTACTCAACCCCCGCAGCCGCATCCATCGCACGAACCTGCGCCTTGATATCCAGCGAAAGCAGGCGCTGCTCCACCTCCCTCGCCTGCGACTCCTGCTCGAAGCTTCCTAGATAAAGGCACGCAGAAGCAGCGACCGCACTGGCGTCCGCCACCTCGGGCTTCCCGCCAGAGTGAGGCTGCACGTTGTCAGCAGCCTCACTCAATAACTGAATATCCTTGCGCCCCCCCTGGTAGGACTCTACAGGCGCTATCTCCTTGGCCCGCAAGGGGGCCTGCTGCTGATGCCAGACGTAATAGAAGACATTCAACAGAATCAGCAGCAGCAGAACCCAACGCATAGCGAGCCTCACACCAGCGGGCAGGCAATCGCCAACCCGACAAATACCAGATCCGGAATCACCTGGGCGCCAGGTACAAGATCCCTGACCAGCTCCACGTCACCCCCGGTAAGAAAAATCTCGACGCCTTCAGGAAAGCGAGCCAGCGCCTCGTCATATTGCGCCCGGACAAACCCACGCAGCATCAACAAACAACCCCGCTCTACCGCTTCAGCCGTAGAGCGGCCCGGCTCCAGCGAGCTCAGCGCGGCCTCTGCAGCTCCACGGTCGTAGCGAATACGGCGCGTATGGGTGCTCAACTGGTCGCGCATGAGCGGTAAACCTGGGCAGATGAATCCCCCAAGGTGACGCCCGTCCGCCGCCACCAGGTCAGCAGTCACAGCCGTTCCCAGGTCGATCACGAGACAGGCACGCTGACCAAGATGGTACGCCCCAAGCAATGCCAGCCAACGATCGAGCCCTAGACGCGCGTAGTCCTCGTAACCGTTGGTGACGCCCGCCAACTGCTGCGCTGGCTGAGCACAGATCACCGGCACGGCAAATCGATGACGCAACTCGGTCACCAGAGCCCCACCCTCGGCATCACTACGCACGCTGACCAGGCGACAGTGACGGATCTGCAAACCAGGCAACGCCTCGAGCGCACCAAAGAGCTGAGCATCGCCATCCACGATCCCGGCATACAGCCTTTCGCAAGTATCAGAGGCAATCACCCGCCACTTGATGAAACTGTTGCCGCAATCAAGCTCAAGAATCATGGCGCAACCTCAAGCTCAACTCACCACCACTGAAGGACGTCTCGGTGCCATCGACTAACAAGCGAATGGCTCCACTGTCATCGACGCCGAGTATTTTTCCATTGATAGCCTGAACCCCAGCAATCAAGGAAGCCTCCCTACCCGCCCACAGATGCAGCGCCTCCCACTCTTCACGCAGCCCTGCAAAACCAGACACCCAGTGCCTGGACATGTAGCCTTGCAACTGAGCGAGCAACTCGGCGGCCAACTCATTCCGATCGACAAGGTGACCCAGCTCCTCACGGACGGAGGTCCACGGCTGATCGATAGCCAACCCTTGCTCGGCAAGCATGTTTACATTCAACCCAATACCGATGACGACATGACAGATATCTGCCGGATCCCCAAGCAGTTCCAGGAGAATGCCCGAGATCTTTCGCCCCTTTACCAGCACATCATTCGGCCACTTCACACCCACATCTTGAATACCGCTATTCAGCAGAGTGCGTGCGACAGCAAGCCCGACCGTCAGGCTTAACGCCTCAATCTGGCGCATACCACCATCCACCCGGACGATCAGGCTGCAATAGAGGTTTTCCGCAAAAGGACTGGCCCAAGGGCGGCCCCGCCTGCCGCGGCCGGCCGTTTGCCGCTCGGCAAGCACACAAAAAGGAGCCGTTGCACCCGCGTCGAGGCGGCGAATAACTTCGGCGTTGGTCGAATCTATGCAGGGAAGTACATGGATCACCGAATCCAGCCCTGGCGAGCAACGAGTAATTGCATCAGCATCCAGCAGCTTTAGCGGCTGGGCCAATCGATAGCCTTTACCCGGCACCCTGAAAACTTCGATACCGAACTCAGAGTGAAGTCCCTGCAATTTTTTCCAGACTGCGCTGCGGCTAACCCCCAAAGCGGCGCCCAACGCTTCGCCCGAGTGAAAACGGCCATCCTGGAGAAGTTTCAACAATGCCTGCATGAAAGGCCCCGCCCTTAACAAGGCTGGCATGATAACGGCGAGCTCTTGGGTTGCATAGAAACCAGCCGCTCAAGCAGCCAATGCAGTGTCATGCACCGGATCAGCACGCCTCGGCCATGACCGCGCCCGGCATCGAAACAGCTTTTCAGGCCAAAAGACCGCTTAAGCGATCTTGGGTTGCGTCTAGCGCGCGACGATGATCTGACCGGAACTTCAGCGGCCAGTGCTGTCAGTGCCACGCATTCATTTTTCGCGCGCAAAGAAGAAACCCCAGACCGCTAGGCGATCTGGGGTTTCGTATAGGAGC
>NZ_JBMDJU010000043.1:0-19714 GCF_057809355.1 Pseudomonas sp. FG29
TGTTCGATGGACGAACCTTGAAGCCCTTGGCCTTGAGCTGTTCCAGAACCCGGTAAAGGTTTGGAACGCTCAGGTCAGCGGTCGACGTGGCGCCGTCCAGGCCCTTCATACCGGCCAACATCAGGCGATAGGTGTCGTCGTCCATCTGCAGGTCGCGGCGGGCAACGTGGATCAGCTTGATCAGGCGTAGCCGGTTTGGGTTGGACGGCGCCGCGCTCATCGGACACCTCCGTTGTAGACCGGGGTGGTCAGCGGATTGATAACAAAAGGCTCCGGCGCCTCGCGCATTTGGTGACCAACCTCCTTGATGCTCCCACCACGCTCCAAGAAGGCTGCCATCTGTTCTGCCAGCGCGGCGCGCTCCGAAGCCTTGGCCGCGACGTCACGGCGAGGCGGATCGCCGGCTGTATCGTGGTAGCGCTCCATCAGGACACCCCCTGCGTCAGCCGGGCGACCGGCTTGTGGTTGATCGCCTGGTGCAAATGCGCCGACTTGCCGGCCCGGTATCCGGCCTCAACGGCCCCCTCGTCGCGGGCCTTGAGTTTGCGGCGCTTCATCTTGGCCTTCCCCAGGTTGGGATAGTTCTTGCCCATGTAGGCTTCAATAGCATCGGCGATGTTGTCTTCGATGCCAGCGAACTCATCGACCTTGCGGTACACAGCATCGATCCAACCGTTGGCGAAATGGTCGCCACGTGCCACCTTGGTGGAGCGTTTGCAGCGCTTTTGCTGCGGCAGCGCGAGGAACTCTCGGCGAGCCTTCTGCAGCTGTCGCTCCAGCACCTGGTAGGCGTAGCCGGTCAACTCTGGAGCTGCCGAGCAGCCCACGAAGATGAAGGCACCGCCGAGTGTCCAGTCAGTGGTAATGATCATGCGGGTGCCGAAGGCATGGGCGCAGACCTGTGCAAGGCGACAGCGCCAGGTCGGCGGCTCACCTTCCGAGCCTGCCGCGATCTTGACCTCGCAGGCCATGCTGGCCAGTACGTCGCCCATCTCAAGACTGTACTTGTCCATCAAAGCGCGGGCCTGGCGCAGAGCGGTCTCTGCTTCATTGGTGTTGGCGGTCTTCGACTTCGCCATCTCCAGGCACTTCTTGATCTTGTCGAGAATGCGATCCTGATCCATCTCACACCCCCGCGATATCGAGCAGGATGGTCTGGTACTTCTTGTCACCAACCCGCTGCTGGACTTGGATGTACACCGCTTTGCCGTTGACGATCAGGCTGTCCTGGACGGCTTGCTTGGCCTTCTTCCAGTCGGGATCGTTGATCTCGGCGCGCAGCATGTCGGTGACGCGGGAGATGCTGATCTCACCGCTCTTGGTTGGACGGAAGGCACGAGTGGCCAGGGTGAAGAGGTGCTTGTGAGCATCTTCATGGACAGTCTGGCCCCAGCGGCTGATGCACTCGAACACCTTGGCCTTGGCGACCTCCATCTCCTCGGTGTAGGTGATGCTGTCCTGATGGATGCGCTTGAGCTTGAAGCTGCCGTCGAACGACAACAGCGAGACGTTGCCCTTCGGCCCGCCCAGCTTCATGTCGTACTTCTCGCCAGCAATGGTGATGAGGTCGTCGACCTCGGCCAGGGCCTTTTCCTTCAACGCCTTCAGCTCAGCATTCAGGCGCAGCGCCACGGTGGCGATACCCATCACCACCTGGTCACGCAGCTTGTCCTGTTCGCTGATCTCGGTTTCGTGGATCAGGTTGCCGGCAGCGTTGCGCACCCAGCCGGAGGGAATCTGGATTTGTTGGGTTTCAGCCATTTTTCTGCTCCTTCGCGTCGGAGAACGACTTGCAGCCGCAGCGCGGGCACACGTTGTGGGAGAGGTAGGTTTTTTTCGGGTCTGGCACGCTGCGCAACTCGGCTTGGGAACCGATCCAGCGGCAGCGGCGGCACTTGAGCAACTCAGGCATGGTTCTGCTCCTCGCTTCTAGACGTGACTTCGGTCATCTCATCCAGCGAGATGAAGGTGTTGAGCGTGTGGTCGCAGTGCAGGCACTTCACCACCACGTCGATCAGCCGAGGATCGTGTGCCGCGCTGGAGGTCTCGATTTCTAGGAGTGACGTCCGGCACTGAGGGCATTCGGTTTCGAGGAAGTCAGCCACGGGCCACCTCCACACGCTGCCCTGGCTGCTGCCGATTGCGCAGGTAGTCCTGAGCGAGTTGATCCACGCACTGGGTGACCAGCTTGCTGTCGCCGGCCAGGTGCGCCTCCACGATCACCAGGCAGCGTTCGGTGAGCAGGCTGGAAACATGGGTAAGCGAGTCCAAGCGCTGGGCCATGTTGATCAGTTGGCCGTTGACGTCATCCAGGGCGGCACGCAACTCGGCTGGAGTGGCCTGGGGGCCGGGGTTGATGAGCGTAAAACCGATAACCATCAGGCAGCCCTCCAGAGCGCAACGCGCTCGGCTGCCTGTTCGGCTTCCAGCTCAGCGGCCCGGATGCGGGCGAATGCGTAGGTACGGGCGAAGGCCAGGACGCGTTCGCCCTGATATACCCGCCACATGCGCCCCGCGCTGCGAATTTGCAAAGAAGAGTTGGCCATGGTTACACCCCCTCGTCGCGCAGAGATTCGACCACCAGCTCGGCAGTCACCTTGGCCTCGTGCAGGCGCACAGCCAGGTTCATCGCGCCGCTGACCAGATTGTTCACCGCTAGCGGGTAGCACAGGGAGATCACCTGGTTCTCGCGCACCTTGCCTCGGCCCACGTTCAGCGACATGCGCAGGCGGTTGCGGATCTCGTCGAAGGCCGAAGACTCGAAGACGGACATGTAGTCCACGTCGATGCGGGCGAACTTGTGCTTGAGGTACGCCTCCACATGGTTGTCCAGAGGCTTGAGGCGGATCAGCTCGCAACGCTGTACCACCTCGCGCACGGCTGGGTTGTACTCGCTGAGCTTGTCGGCCAGTTCGGTCTGGCCAACCAGGATGAATGCCAGCAGTTTTTTGAAGCCGGCCTGCAGCTCATAGAAGCGCTTGAGGTGCTTGAGCGTAGTGATAGGCAGGCTGTGCGCCTCTTCGATAATCACCACATGGCGGCGCCCAGCTTGGGCGCTGGCCAGCAGCAATTCGTGCATCTGCCGTGAGCGATCTTCCTGGCTGCGGCGCGGCTTAACACTGGGGTCGATACAGCGGATGATCGCGCCAGTAATGTCCAGGGCCTTGAGCGTCTTGCCCTTAACGTTGTCGTCTTCCACGCCCAGGATGTAAGGCTCGATTACCGTGATCGGTTCGCGGGTGGCAATGATCCACTCCGTCAGATCCTGGCGCAGGGTCGACTTACCCGCGCCGGACTCACCCACTACCGCGAGCATGCCGCCATGCTTGGCAGTCTGGCGAATGGCCTGCCGCACATAGCGAATATCGTCCGACAAGAACACGTCCTGCTCGCTCTGCATCTCATCGGTGAATGGGTCGCAGGGCAGCCGGAAGTGTTCCTTGGCCTGACGGTTCAACGTGTTTTTTCGTAGTAGCATGTAGTCGCTCTCTTTGCTGTTGGCATTGCTGGGCACCGACGCAGCTCGGCCCGCCAAGACCGCTGCGTCGGTTTCTTCCATTTCAAACAGGTCACGGATGTGGTCATCGTTCGCCCCACGAGCGAACAGCAGCTCCTTGATCTTCCGCTCCAGGGCCTGCCGATCCATGGTCTTGGGCCACTGGTTGTGGTTGACCAACTGCGCGACGGTCGACTGGCTGACCGGTTCGCCGTTGTCCTTCGCCAGGGCGGCTGCGAGCTGGCTCTGGCTGATATTCAGCTGCCAGAGCACGGTCTTGAGCTTCATCCGAACGGTGTTTTTCTGTTGTGCTTGCTGCATGACAGTTGCTCCTAGACGGCCCGCAGGCCACCGGTGTTGGCGACCGGTACAGCAGCAACCGGCCGGGTGAATCGATCAATCAGGCTCTGCACCTGGTCTTCCGGCACACCCTCTTTGAAGGCACCGCGCAGCCAGGTGTTTTCCTCGGCAGTGAGGTTGCGACCGAGGGCGTCAGCGATGCGCAGTAGGGCCTGCATGGTGGTGAGCAGCGGTGCATCAGTGCGCAGGTGCTCGGGTGTGTCGATCTCGCTGCCGCTGCGTGGCAGGTACGCCGGGTGCTCGATCTGCCGGAGGTGACCATGGGTGTCGAGCTGACCACCGAACGGCGTAACCTGCTTGGCCCGCGCCACCTTGGCGTCCTGCTCCGGGAAGGCCAGTTCATCCATAGTCTTGGCGGCGTGCTCGATGGCGGTCTCAGGCTGCGACTTGTATTCCTGGCCCGGTACCGCCGCGTCCAACTGCTGGCCATACACGTCATAGTTGCGGTTGGGCTCCAGGCGGTAGGTCAGGGTCTCGCCGTCATAACGCGGTGCTTCAACCTGGATGGCGCAGTCGCCATAGGCCAAGCTACGCACCACCACCTTGCCGCCGATCACGATGCCGTCCAGGCCGCGCACGCTGTAGAACAGCGAGCGGTCGGCGTTCTGATGCTTGAACTGGATGGTCAGATCTGAGTTGACGGTGCGCTCCTGTTCGCGGCTGGTCATCAGCGCGCGGCACACCTCCACCGGAGGCAGCAGGCGCAGTTGCTCGGCACGGATCAGTTGCCAGAGGTCATAACGGGCCACCGGCTCAGCCAGGCCTGCACGGCGCAGGCGGGTGTCCTGGTGCGGAATCAGGTTGGCGTTGTAGGCCTCGGCCCATGCCTGGGCAGCCGCGTTCAGCTCGGCGATATCATTCACCGGCTGAAAGCGCAGGCGGCTCTCGAACTGGGTCTCGACGATGTTGTTGCCACCCTCGACGCCACCCTTGGCGCGGGCATTGCCGGCCTCGTGCTCAAGCGGCTCAACTTCCAGGTGCTTGAGCAGATTCTTGATCGCGCTGCTGGTGTTCGCTGAGCCTTTGTCCCACAGCAGGAACTTTGGCACACCGTGCATCAGGCGGCCTTCCTGCTTACCCCAGGCGTACATCAGGAACTCGAACAGCGTGTGCTGGTTCTCGCCTGCCGCCTCGAAGTAGCGCACGGTCAACGCGCCGCTGGCCGACTCATACTTCACGTAACGCCAGACCTTGAGCTTGACCTTGGCGAAGTTCTCCAGCTTGTTCTTGTAGAACTCGCTGTCGCGCATGATGTGCTGGCGCCCCTTGAGGTAGTACACCAGGCACAGCGAAGGGTCGATCTGGTGCAGGTAGTTCGGGTGCGGCGCCCGCAGGTGCTGTACAGGGCTGGCATTGCGCTGACTGGCCACGTTGAGGCTACGTGCGGCAATCAGGCGGTTGAGCTGGGCGTTGCTCACGCCCAGGTGAATGCCGTTCTGCTCCAGGATCGAACGCGCCGTGGTAGTGAACATCGTCTGCTTGCCGTTATCGCGCAGGCTTTCGCGCTGGATGGCGCCCAACATCTCCAGGGATTCCTTGGCCACCGAGGTGGAGCCCTTGTCCGAGCGAGCCTTGCGTCCGGCCGACCAGCCGCACTCGGCGCGCAACTGGCGGTAGATGGTGGCCGTAGACCAGCCCAGGAACGCCTTGGCGCCATCCAGTAGCTGCCCGCGCTGGCCATGCCCGGCGACATCGAGCTGGCGTGCCAGCTCAACCAGGTACTCGCGGATATCTGGCGTAATTGCCATGTCGACCACTCCCTTGGCGCGCATCAGACGGGCTCTTCTTCCAGCAGCGGCTGGTGTTGCAAGGCCTTCTCCAGCTCAGGGCCGAAGCGGTTCAGCAGCTCGTTGCGGGCGGCGGCGATCTGGCGGGCACTGCGGTTGATGGCGTCGTGCAGCTCAACCAGTACCGCGCTGACTTCCAGTGGCATCTCGGCGGGGGCTTCCGGGTCGTAGTCCGGCTGGCTGGCCAGCTCGCCCATCCAGAAAGCGTCCAGGGCTTCGACCGCCTGCAGGTGCCGACCAGTGGCCTCGTCGATGATCGTCTGGCGCTTGGCGATCTCGATCTGGAACGGGGCGACCTTCTCGCTCCAGGGCGCGGTGCGCAGTTGCGTGCGCTCCAGCTCCAGCTTGGCCTCGCGCAGCTTCTTGCTGGTGTCGGCCTCGACCTTCGACAGGGCGTCGTAGTCGTGCTGGGTGTCTTCCAGTTTCTTGGTCAGCGCCTCTTTCTCGGCCTTGTGCTTGACGGCCATGTCCTGAAGCAGCTCGATGACGGTGTCTTTGCTGTCCGACTCGATGGCCTGCTTGACGATTTCCTGGTCGTCAGGCGGAAGGGCTTTCAGAGCCTGGTAGTCGCGGGCGCGGAAGCCGATGTGTTCGGCTTGTTCGTACAGCTCGGGGCCGAGCAGGTGGAGGTTCTGAGCTAGTTCCAAGCAGCGGTTGTATGACTTACCAAGAAACACTCGGCAGAACTGTTCCAAATCCCCGACGTGTCGGGTATTCCCTTGTTCGTCTTTATAGGGCAAGCCCGCGTATTTCTTGCCTTTCTTGATGTTGTCGAAGATTTGAGCCGTCGCTACATCCACGACACGTCGGGTAAATTCCAGGCCCTGAATCTGGCCGACCTGGCGAAGTACGTCATAGCTGTCCATGGCGAACTCATCTGCCAGCTCGGAGCTGGACAGATCTGCCATTTCCTTGCGCGCCTCGCCCAAGTTGATCTCAGGCATGGGCGTGATTTCCGTGGTGCTTGCTTTGCGGGGCATGTACTAAGTCCTTATTCAATTGGGGATGCGGGTGAAGCGCTGGCGGCGTTCGTCCAGCTCGCGCTGGGATTTCTGCAGGGCTGCGTCGAAGGCGAAGGCCATCTGCACCAGGCGTGGGCCAAGCTGCCAGCGCTTGTCGTCATGCACGCTGCGCTCGGCCAAGCCGGCCGTACGCAGGTTCTCCAGGGCGCGCAGAGCGTTGTCGTTGCTGCAGTCAGCGGCGGTGGCCACCTCCTTCAGCAACATGCCGCGAAACTCATTGCCGGCCAGGGCCAGCAGTACGCGCAGTACGCGCTGCACCTGTTCGGAGGTGTATTTGTCGTCGCTACTCATGGTCATGACCTCCCAGCTCAAGCTGTGGGTTGGCGTGTTGCTGTACGTTGCCGCGATGCCACGCCAGCTCTTCCAAGGCGTTCTGCAGAGCAGCCAAGGTGGCTGGCACGTCGTCCTTGCCGGCGTAAAAGGCCAGCAAGGTGCCGGTTGTTTCAGTGAAAATCTCCTGCAGGCGCTGGGTGTCCCTGGCTGTGGCGGCACGCCCGGCCGGCACGTCGATCAGCACCTTGCCGCTGCTGGCAGCCAGCCAGCGGCTGACCAGGTTGACGCCGCAGACCCGCTCGTAAACCGGGATCAACACGGCAGGCATGCGCCCGTTGGCCAGCCATTTGTAGAGCGCCGAGTGATCCGGCAGGCCCATGCCTTCAGCGATACGTTCCACGCTCAGGTTGTGCCGCTCGCGGGCGTGCTCTTTGCACCACTCCAGCGCCTGGCGCAGGCTGGCCGGCTGGGCGCGTTTCCAATTTCGGCGGCTCATTGGACGTCCTTCCGGCCCTGGCCTGAGCGGGCATCCAAACAAAATCCGCCTTTAGCAATTGGCAATGGCATTGCGCCATGCACAATTGATTGAGGTAAATTGACTGGCGGAAAAGGTACTATCGCGATGGACGAACAAGAGCGGCTGGATAGGCAAGGCGGCAACTTGGCTGCATTGGAGGGGGCCTTGGCCCTGCTGGTGGAGCACTTGGCCAAGGCCGGTGCGTTGAACATGCCGGCCTTCATTACTGATCTCCAGTATCTGGCTGACTTGCCGCAGAAAGATCCGGAGACTCTGAAGGCGGAACAACGGATTCTGCGCACGCTGCGAGCGCTGCCGCACTCGCGGTAGCTGGTCGAGGTTGTTTGCCGTTGGCCAGCAAGCACTCGGATTGCATTTGGCCCAGGAACTGGATGGTTTGATCGCGGAGATTCATAGCGGGCCTCACGCAACGAGCTGCTCAACAGAGAGCTTCATGCCCAGCTTCAAGGCGATTTCGTGAGCCTTGCCACGGTTGCCCTTGAACTGGCCGCCGATGACGCAGTAGACCTGGTGGCGGGTATAGCCGTTGGCTTCTGCCCAGGTCGAAATGGAGATGCCCGCAGCCAGGAAGAGCTCGCGGACTCGCTCGCCGCTGTAAGGCTTGCGATTGGGTAGAGGGTACGGAACGTTCATGGGAGAGGATTCCTATGTGCGCGGTGATTGCTAATCAGTTGTCGCGTGGGGCGCTGCTGATTGGTGTGTGATCAATGATGGTAACTAAATAGTTACCTGTCAACTCTCTTGGAGAGTATTTAGTGACCATAGGGGCGCGCCTGAAGGAAGAACGCGAGCGGCTGGGATTTACGCAGCCAGCGTTCGCTGGACTGGCCGAAACAACCAAGAAGAGCCAGATCGACTACGAAAAAGATCTGACTCAGCCGAAGGCTGGCTACCTGGGAGCAATTGCTAAGGTAGGTGCGGATGTGCAGTACATCGTCACGGGTGTTCGCAGCACGGGTGCGTTATCAGACGACGAGTCCGAATTGATCGCGCGCTTTCGTAGAGCTCCTCTGGCGGTGAAGGCTTCCACGCTTGCGGGGCTTGCTGCTGGTGCGGAGCCTCAGTCTACGGCGGCAAGAAAGCAGGTATTTCGCGGAAGCGTTGGCCAGGTGGTCGAAGGCTCCGTCACCAATGAGGCAGGTGTGTCATTCAATTTTGGAGTCGACAAGACGAAGGAGTGAGCCATGCGTCAGGACTTCCATGGCGATGTAGGCCAAGTGGCCGCAGGGGACATCAACAACAGCGGGGGCAACACCCGCCTGGAATTGAACATTCACGGCAACAACCAAGGGAATATCAACCTTGGCAACCAGGTATTCGAGGTTCGTCAGGGTAAGGAGCTGCCACGCATTGGTAGTGGCCGCGAGCGCCTCTGTCCGCAGTGTGAAAACCATACGTGGCGCTTCAACCAGCTATGTATGCACTGCGATTACGATCTTCAGCGGCATGATGAGATTCTCGCTCAGCAGGAAGAAACTGCCCGTCAACAGGCGCTCCAGCTCCGGCTGATGACCATCTTTGTTGTGGCGTTCAGCGCTGCACTGGGGCTTTTCTACGTGAAGCAGTTTTTGCCGGACTGGCTTCAGTCGTGGGTATTCGGTCTTGCTGTCTGTTGTGGGGTTATCGCCTTCATTGCCATGAAAGCGGGCGACACCACGAAATAAATACGTAAGTCAGTAAAACAACCTCAGTACCAAAAGGACGCTATATGGAAATTAGAGAAGCCGTGATCCAAGGACTCATCAAGGTTGCAGGATCTGATGTGGTTGGTGAGGCATTTCGTGATGCACCGTCAGCTCTCAATGAGCGGATGAATTCACTGGCTGAAGAACTAGTTAAGGTCTACGGCAAGCTGACAAATAACTATGGTTGCTTCGATCAAGATCAAGAGATCTTCCGTTTTCCACACCACCTGCAGCAGTATTTGGGGGAGGCGATTGACATCGTTCAGTTATCCCAGACGACCAGTCGCTTTATTGCAGTTCAGATGGGAGGGGCTCCATCCGCAACTGGCGGCTATGCGTTGTACCTGCGCTATCAAAATCAGGGGCGAGATTGGCTGCTGATCGTGATGCTCAAGCTAAAAACTGGAACAGGGATTGACCAAGACAGTTTGGAACTGAATGAGTCGCTGGCTTTCGACATCAACCATCTGCACGAGGCAGCACGAATTGACCTGGCAAAGTGGCAGGCAAACGAGCAGCCTTACTTGTCGTTTATCAAACGCAGTGGCCGGCAGGATGAGGTTACTAGGTACTTCCGCTTGGCTTTGGGGTGTACCGAATACACCGACTCGAAAAGCAACACTGACCAAGCGCTCAAAGCAGTTGATGCGTATGCCACTGAGAAGGGGTGGACACCTGAGCAGAAGCGTGAGGCCCGTAGGAAAACCTATGAGTACTTTGACGAGAAGAGCCGAAATCATGAGCCTGTAAACATGATTGCCTTGTCAGGGATCATTAACGATCAAGAGCCGGATTCCTTCACCGAATTCGTTAAGGAAAATGAGTTTCCGGTTAGCGAGACCTTCGAGCCACATCGCAAGACCTACACTCGATTCAAGCGAATCAGCGAAAAATTCGGAAACGTGAACGTCAGCTTTGATGTCCAGGATGTTCTGGATGGTCGAGTCGACTATGATGCCGCCACCGAAAACCTGGTGATCGGGCAACCTCCCGCATCTTTGATCGAAAAAATTAGTCAGGCAAAAGGCAATGGCGCTCCCGAATGACCCTCTTGATCTGGCCGTTCTATTGCATCAACAGATGCTTGAAAGCCAGTTCGTTGAGGGTGGTTTTATCGAAGGCGTCTTGCCAGAGAATTGGGACTTCCAGCAGGTCGTTGATCAGCTTGAGGCATTAGGGCTTCGTAGCTCTGAGGTAGAAGCAGAGCGACGGTTGGAGTTTTCTGCCCCCCACAATTTTTTCTGGTCATTGGACGCCTTGCTGGCTGCTGCGGAGCGCCGTGTTCAGCCGCCTGCGCGTTTCTATCTAGCTGATTTGCGCTACACCCACCCAGGAGCCGATGCGGATATCCCAGTTGCAGTTGCTCGATATCAACAGGCTGCACGACTGTTCCGGGCATTGCAGGGAATTGCGGATCACGAAACCAAGGTAGGCAACTCCAGCAGCCTGATTTTTCTCCAGCAACAAAAACTGGAGATTACAGCAGGCTACCAAGCAACCGACCTCGCAGAACTTCCCCAGCTCGATGATTTCGAGAGCGATTTCATAGAAAGTACAACGCACAAGCAACAGAAAGCGACAATCCTTCGCTCAGTTCTATTTGAGCTGTTTGGTAGTCAGGCGAAGATTTCGTTCGCGTCAGTACTCGCCAATTTCAAGCAACTTGTTGATCAAGTCGTTTCGAGTTACCAGCTCTACGTATCAGAGTTTTCCTTTCAAAAAGTCAAAGCCGAAATTGAGAGGGAGAAACTGGAGTTCACCACGAAGCTTAACAAGGTTTTTTCCGACATTCAGAACCAGCTCCTAGCGGTTCCCGCAGCTCTAATCTTGATAGGTGGACAGATGGAGAACGGAGAGGCATGGTCGATCAAGAACCTTCTGATCTGGAGCGGGGCAATGGTATTTGCGCTCCTCATGAATCTACTCATCAACAACCAGCGACACACACTCCGTGCTATCAAGCTTGAAATTGACCAGCAATGGGAGCTGATACAGGGCAAGCACAAAACGGTTGCTGAACAGTTCAAGAGCAACTATCGCCAGCTTGATGATCGCTACCAACACCAGCATCGCTTACTCGGAACAGTAAGCGCCTTGGTAGCGGCAGCCTTAGCCTTTGCGACAGGCATGTTGCTTTGGTATTCGGTGCCTGAGTTGCAATTTTTCCAAAGCGTCATGTGGGGCATCGCCCTTGGCGTGCCCATGTATGGGCTATATCAATTGGCGCTCTGCTGGCGAGAAAGGGCCAGATGAAAATTCGACTTTAAACCCGATTAAAAGCCCCACCTGCTCACGCCGCCGATCATGGCGGCGTGTTCGTTTCCGGCGCCCGCACACACGGCGCCGAGCAGGCTGGAGGCGCCATGCTACCCAACACCCCTCGCGGTATCCGCAATTACAACCCTGGCAACATTCGCCACGCCAAGGGCGTGCGCTGGCAAGGTCAGGCCGCCGCTCAGGCTGACGTCGAGTTCGTCCAATTCAATGGCCCACGCTGGGGCATTCGCGCGATTGCCCGCGTACTGATCACCTACCAGGACAAGCGCCGTGCCGGTGACGGCAGCCGCATCGACAGCGTGCGTGAGTTCATCGAGCGCTGGGCGCCACCCTTCGAGAACAACACCGACGCCTATGTGCGTCAGGTTGCCCGTGCCCTCGGCGTAGGCCCGGACGATGAAACCCTCGACGTCTACGACTTCACCGTCATGCGTGCTCTGGTGCAGGCCATCATCCGCCACGAGAACGGCCCAGGCCCGCTGCCAGGCGGTGCGTGGTACGGCGATGTTGTGATCGCCGATGGCCTGGCCCTAGCCGGTATCACGCCGGGCGTCCAGCACGGCAAGGCGTTGTCGGTATGAAGCTGATCGCCGAGTGGCGCCGCTGCCACACTTTCTACAGCGTGCAATTGGCCACGCTGATCGCCTTGTTCGGATTCCTGCAGGCCACCCTGCTGCCGATCTGGCAGGCGCAGCTTTCACCGACCGCCTATGCCGTGGCCAACAGCCTGCTGGCCTGTGCGCTGTTCATTGCCCGCCTGATCAAACAGGGGCCGGAACAGGAGCCGCAGCCATGATGCGCCTGATCCTGGGCCGTGCCTTGTCGGTCATTGCCTCCATGTTCAGTGCTCCGCGCCTGTGGGTGCCCAGCGCCCGCTACCTGCAACCCTGGCCTCAAGCCCGCCCCGGCAAGTCCGGTGTGGCAGCGGCTCGCCGCGCTGCCCGCAAGGCTCGCAACCGCCGGAGACAACGCCATGGTCGGATTTAAGAACCTGCCCCAGCCCCTGCTGCTGGGGTTGTTCGGTTGCCTGATCTGCGCGTGTGCGGCTGGTGCCATTGGCTATGGCTTTGGCGCGCGCTATGCCGAAGCCCAAGGCAATGCGCGTCTGGATCGCCTCAAGGCCGAGCATGCCGAGCAGGCCCATCAGACGGCCATCACCAATCGCGTTCAGTTGCTGCAGCAGATCGAGCGAGCGAATCAGGCCGAGGCCTTGTTGCTCAGCCAGCAGGACGGGCACGACCAGGATCACCAACAGCTCCAGGAGCGCATCCCCCATGTCACGACTGTCTACCGGCCGGCACCTGCTGCTGCGCCTGTCGTTATCCCTCGCTGTGTGTTCACTGTTGGCTGGGTGCGCGACTTCAACCTCGCCCTCGGTGCCAATCTGCCCGCCACAGGAGTCGGCGCCGCTACCACCAGCTCTGCTCAAGCGGCCTGGCCCGCCCCCGGTACTGACGCCGAACTATTGGAAAGCGGTGTCACTCCGGCAGACATCCTGGCCCATGCCCAGGACTACGGTCGTTGGGCCCGCAACAACCTTGCCCAACTCAATGCCTTGCTCGACCTGCAGAAGGACTGACACCACATGGATGTAGCTGATCTGGCGCAGGACAACGACTTCAACGAAGCCGCCTTGGTGGCACACCGATCCGGCCTGCAGCGCCGCTCCGGCGTATCGGCTTACCGCTGCGAAGAGTGTGGGGATGCCATCCCCGAGGAACGCCGTCAGGCCGAGCCTGGCACCGAACACTGCATCGAGTGCATGACCACTCTGGAACACCTTAGCAAGCGAGGGCTGCGATGAACCTGAACGACATGAGCTTCGGTTTTCAGACCGTGCAGTGGCTGGTGCTCTCCGCCTTGGGCATCTACACCTGGCTCACCAACCGCCAGGCGGCCAGCACCAAGGAACTGCTTGAGCTGCGTACCCGCATCGTCGCCCTGGAGGAGCATATTCGCCACCTGCCTGACCACACCGCAATCACCGAGCTGCTCGGCGACATGAAGGCTGTGCGTGCCGAGCTGATGGGCATGCAGTCCATCGCACGCTCCGTCGACCGCATCAACGACTACCTGCTGAGAGAGAAAGCATGAGCCAATATGCCGACTTCCTGCGCCAGGACATGCGCCTGGTACTGCTGCGCCTGCTGGCGGAGATGCCGGCCTACCGCGCCAACAGCTCAGTGCTCAATGCCGCCTTGGACGGTTTCGGCCACAGTGTCAGCCGTGACCAGGTGAAAACCGAGCTGCACTGGCTGGCCGAACAGGGCGCCGTGAAACTGGAGGAGATGGGGCCGGTACTGGTCGCTACCCTGACCGAGCGCGGCCAAGACATCGCGGCTGGCCGTGCTCGTGTGCCCGGTATCAAGCGTCCGGGGGCCTGAGCATGTCCAGGTCGTCGATTAGCCGCATGCCTCCGGTGGTCAAGGCGTACATCCAGAAGCTGCTCCGCGAAGACCGGATGACGCTCGACGAGATGTTGGAGGCCATCCGTCAGCGTTTCCCCAACGAAAAGGCCCCCAGTCGCAGCTCGCTCGGCCGCTTCAAGGTGGGCTTCGAACAGTTGAACGAAAAGTCTCGCCTGTTCCAGGAACAGGCCGAGGCATTCGTCGGCGCTCTGGGCGAGGACTCCAACGACAAGACAGGCGCGCTGCTCGTACAAGCCGTTTCGACGCTGACCTACCAGGCTGCCATGGGCGCCCATGAAAACGATGAGGTGACCATCAAGGAAGTGGCTGCCCTGGCCAGGGCGGCGAAGGCCACCATGGAGGCGCGCACCCTGAGCGTGCGCGAGCGCCAGGCCATCGAGAAAGCTACCCGCGAGCGTTTGCTCCAGGAACAAGCCGCCGAGCTGGATAAAACCGTTCAAGCCGGTGGCCTCTCTGATGAGCAAGCCATGTTCTGGCGCAAGAAATTCCTGGGGGTGCAATGACAGCCCAGGCCATCAAACCTTCGACCAGCACGCTGCGCGTAGTCGAATGGGACGAGCTGCCGCCAACGGTGAAAGAGATCCCGTTCGGCTTCAACCCGCTGGCCGCTGGCATCCTCATGGAGCACCAGGTCGACTGGTTGCGGATCGAGGCGCAGATCAAGCTCTGTGAGAAAGGGCGTCGAACCGGCATCACCTTCGCCGAAGCCCTGGACTCGGTAATCACTGCCGCATCACGCAAAAGCGCGGGCGGCATGGATGTGTTCTACATCGGCGACACCAAGGAAAAGGGCCTGGAGTTCATCGGCTACTGCGCCAAGTTCAGCCGGGTGATCGCCGAGGCTCAGGCGTCCGGCGTCAGCGAGATCGAGGAGTTCCTGTTCGACGATCAGGATGAAGAGGGCAATACCCGCCAAATCAATGCCTACCGCATCCGCTACGCCAGCGGCTTCAAGATCGTCGCGCTGTCCAGCAACCCCGCCAACCTGCGCGGTTTACAGGGCAAGGTGATCATCGACGAGGCTGCCTTCCACCGCGACGTATCGGCCGTGCTCGATGCTGCCACCGCCTTGCTGATCTGGGGCGGTCGCATCGTCATCATCAGCACCCACAACGGCAAGGCCAACGCCTTCAACCAGATGGCCACCGACATCCGCGAGAAGCGTTACGGCGATGATGCTCAGGTCTATAAGGCAACCTTCGACGATGCCGTAGCCAACGGACTGTACGAGCGCGTGTGCTTCATGAAAGGCGAAGAGCCAACCGCCGAAGGCAAGGAGGCCTGGTACAAGAAGATCCGCAACGCCTATGGCCCGCGCAAAGCGCAGATGCGCGAAGAGCTGGACGCTATACCCCGCGACGGTAACGGCGTATGCGTGCCTGGTATTTGGATTGAGGACGCCATGCGTGATGGTCGGCCGGTGTTGCGCCTGGCTCTGGACGACGACTTCACCACCCAGTCAGTGGGGCGGCGCGACGCCTACGTCCAGGACTGGATCGAGCGCTACCTGGCGCCAGTCATCCGCCAGCTCGATCCGGGGCTGCGCTTCTACTTCGGCATGGACTACGCCCGCCACCGCGACTTCTCCATTGGCGCGCCCATGTCGGTTGATCAGTCTCGACATCGTGATGTGCCCTTCGTTTGGGAAATGCACAAGGTGCCGTCCCGCCAGCAGAAGCTGGTGCTGTTCTACACCTTGCGCAACCTGCCGCACTTCATGGGCGCTGCCATTGATGCTACTGGCAACGGCGAGACCATTGCCGAGGACACCGCTGACGAGTTCGGTCGTGGCCGTATTCACCAGGTGAAACTATCCAGCGCCTGGTACGGCGCCTGGATGCCGAAGTTTGTCGAGTTGTTCGAGGACGGGGTCATCACCATCCCCAAGGACGACAACCTGCAGCAGGACGTGCGCGCTATCGAGACGATCAACGGCATTCCCATGATCGCCAAAGCACGCTCTCAGGACTTGAAAGATCCCGACCTATACCGCCATGGCGACTTCGCTGGTGCCGGTGTGCTAGCCAACTTCGCAGTCTTGGAGTCACCCTCGACGCCAGTGCGTGCCAGATCCCGCCGCCCGCGTGCGGCAACCCGAATCACCAGAGGTTTTGCATGAGCACTCTCCGTGGCCTGTGGGTTAGCCCCACCGAGTTCGTGTCCTTCGCCGAGGCCAAGCGCAACCGTATTGCCGCCCAGCACGTTGCCACCCGTGGGCGCATCGATGGCGGCTTCGCCGGGCTCAACCTGCCCAACCCCGACCCGATCCTGAAGGCCGCGGGCAAGGACATTGCGGTCTACCGTGACCTGCGCGCCAGGCCGCGAATCGGCGGCAACATCCGCCGCCGTAAGGCCGCAGTGCTTGCACTGGAGCGAGGTTTGAAGCGCGGCCCAGCCCCGGTACGGGTCGAGCGCTTTATCCGTGATTGGCTGGCTGACCTCGATCTCGACCGCATCCTGCGCGAGCTGCTCGACGCGCCGCTGTTTGGCTACCAGCCGGTCGAGCTAATGTGGCAGCCGGTCGGCCTGTACAGCGTGCCGCAGGATCTGCTCGGTAAACCTGCTGAGTGGTTCCGTTACGACCGCGACAACAATCTGCGCTTCATGGCCCGTGATGCAGGCAGCGAAGGTGAGCTGCTCGATCCACGCCGCTTTGTGGTGGCCCGGCAGGATGCTACCTACGCCAACCCCTATGGTTTCCCCGACCTGTCCATGTGCTTCTGGGCCGACACCTTCATGCGTGGCGGCTTGAAGTTCTGGGTGCAGTTCACCGAGAAGTACGGCAGCCCCTGGGTGATCGGCAAGCACCCGCGCGGCGCGGTAGTCGAGGAAACCGAGATGCTGCTCAACAGCCTGGAGGCCATGGTGCAGGACGCTGTTGCCGCCATTCCGGATGACGCCAGCATCGAGATCATCGAAGCCGCCGGTAAAGGCAGCTCCGCCGAGGTATACCGCGAGCTGCTGGAATACTGCCGCAGTGACATCAACGTCGCTTTGCTAGGTCAGGATCAAACCACCGAGAAAGAGGCAAACCGCGCCAGTGCCACAGCCGGCGCCGAGGTCACCCAGGACATTCGTGACAGTGACCTCAGCCTGGCCTGCGCCTCGTTGAATGCAATCATCCGCCTGGTGGTGGATGTGAACTTTGGCCCGCAGGTCGACGCCCCCACCTATGACATCTGGGAGCAAGAGGCCATCGACAAGGCCTTGGCCGAGCGCGATGTCAGCCTCAAGGGGGCTGGTGCTAACTTCACCAATGCCTACTTCGAGCGAACCTACAGCTTGCAGCCGGGTGACCTGGCACCACAGCAGCCCATAGCAATCGCCCCTGAGTTCTCTGAGCCAGTCGTGCGCCCAGTGCTCGATCAGGTCGCCCTCGACCAGGCTATCGCCAGCCTGCCTGCCGAGCAGCTCCAGCAGCAGGCCGAGCAGGCGTTGCTGCCGGTGATCGAGGCGCTGCAGCAAGGCCGTGACGAGAGCGAAGTGCTCGGGCTGCTGGCTGAAACTAGCCCGAACCTCGACGCCCGTGCACTGCAAAGTCGGCTGGCCCAACTGATGTTCCTGGCAGATACCTGGGGCCGCCTCGCGGCCTCGGCCGACCTGGAGGACTGACATGGCCAGGCGCAAAGCGGTCAACCCGGCCGACCTCAAGGTCATCTTTGGCCTGGAGCCCAAGGCAGCCATCACCTACCTCAAATCCAAGGGCTATGCGATTACCTGGAACTGGCAGGAGATGCGGGACAAAGCCCATGACCAGGCCTTCACCGTGGCCAAGGCCATGCGCCTGGATCTGCTCTCCGATATTCGCGAGGCCCTGGAGCGCACCCTGCAGGAAGGCAAGACCCTGACGCAGTTCATCGCCGAGCTGCAGCCGGTGCTCGAGCAACAAGGCTGGTGGGGCAAACAGGTGATCGTCGACAGCAATGGCGGCGCCGAACTGGTGCAGCTCGGCAGCCCGCGCCGGCTTAAAACCATCTACCAGACCAACCTGCAGAGCAGCTACATGGCCGGGCGCAAGGCCGCAATGGAAGAAGCCGCCGAAACCCACCCGTACTGGCAGTACGTGGCGGTGATGGACAACATGACCCGCCCCAGCCATGCCGCACTGAATGGCAAGGTCTACCGCCACGACGACCCTGTTTGGTCGGCGATCTTCCCGCCCAATGGCTTCAACTGCCGTTGCCGCGTAACCGCCCTGAGCGAAGCAGCCATGAAGCGCCGGGGGCTGCGCCTGGTGTACAGCCGAGGCACTGTCAGCACCGATGAGGTGGAGATCGGCACCAACCAGCGTACAGGCGAGATCTACACCGCAACGGTTACCCGTGTGCGCACCACCGATGCCAATGGCAAGCCAGTGACCTTCAGCGTTGACCCTGGCTTCAACCACGCACCCGGTGAGGGCCTGGCCGAGCTGCTCAAGCGCAAGGAGAAAGCAGCGTGATCACCGTCACCTTGGATCACCGCCACCTGCAGGAAGTCCTGCGCCGCGTCGAGTGGGCCGTGGGCGACCTGGCGCCGTTGATGAAGAGCATCGCCATCGAGCTGGGCTCGATCACTGAGGAAAACTTTGAGAACGAAGGTCAGGGCAGCAATGACTGGGATAGGTTGTCGGAGGACACCACCATTCCCCGACGTGAAGCCTCCGGTAACTGGCCTGGCAAGAAGCTCCAGGTCAGCGCTGCGGGACTGGCGGCATCGATCACCACCCACGCTGACGACAGCAGTGCCCTGGTCGGCAGCAACAAACCTTACGCAGCGATGATGCACTTTGGCGGCGACAAGTCGGACTTCCCCCATCTCTGGGGTGACATCCCGGCGCGCCACTACCTGCCTATGGATGGCGATGGCCAACTGCAGCCCGAAGCCGAGGAGTCCATCCTGGATCTGGCCCTTGCACACATCGAGAAAGCCGCGCGCCTATAAGGCTCAGGAAGGGCCATATCCTACTGAGGCGCCCGTGAGGCTGCACAGATGGCCGAAAGCTCTTGTAAATGCTTTATAAAGCTTTTCCTACCCACAATCTGAGCCGGGCCAGCCATGAGCTTCAACATTCCACCGATGGAAGACTACTTTCGCGATCAGGATGAAACATTCGCGCAAGCAAGGGCGGGGCACTCCTCGCTGCTGCCCCTGATCAGTGAGATCGATGCGTTCTACAGGGAGGAGGTTTTCGTTAGCGTAGAAAACGCAAAACCTTTGGCGGTTCAGCTCTGTTTGAATGCTCATCTACTTTTGCTTGCAACGGCTCGCCAGGCTCTGTCTGGTCATCCCAACAGCGTTTTCCCTCTTGGACGAACCGCGTTGGAGTCAGCCTGCTACGCCTACTTGATCATGTTCGACGAAAGCCTTGGGGACGTCTGGCTACGCCGTGACGAGTCGCCTCAACACATGAAAGACTGCCGGGGGAAATTTGGGCAAGCAGTCTCCGACGTTGCCAAGCACCTCAGCAAAGATGTTGCATGGTTAGGAAAACTGGTCAGCGATCTTTATCAGAGCCTGATCAGCTATGGCGCACATCCGAACTCGAAGTCGGTAACGGATTACATGCATTTCAAGGACGAGGATGAGCAAGGTTTAATCCCTGTCGTATTAGGTGGGCTCTATCCGGTCAACGATCCATTAACCCTCAGGGGTGGATTGGCATACATAGAGACAGCACTGATAACAGCAGTAGTCATATGCTTGGCGCTGGGTACGGGGCATCCTTTGCTGCTGGAAGGCTCCACCAGGTTCCACGACCTGTTCGTTCGAAAGGGCGAATTATTCGATCAGATCAATAACAACTGATCTGGTCTTTAAACCCGATTAAAAGCCCCGGCCACTGAGGTCGGGCAGGCTGTGCGCATC
>NZ_JBMDJU010000044.1:0-19455 GCF_057809355.1 Pseudomonas sp. FG29
GGGCTTCCGGGTCGTAGTCCGGCTGGCTGGCCAGCTCGCCCATCCAGAAAGCGTCTAGGGCTTCGACCGCCTGCAGGTGGCGACCAGTGGCCTCGTCGATGATCGTCTGACGCTTGGCAATCTCGACCTGGAACGGCGCGACCTTGTCACTCCAGGGCATGGTGCGCAGTTGGTTGCGCTCCAGCTCCAGCTTGGCGTCACGCAGTTTCCTGCTGGTATCCGCCTCCACCTGGGACAGCGCATCCAGGTCACGCTGCGACTCATCCAGCTTCTTCTGCAGCTCTTCCTTTTCCTTGGCGTGCTTGCTGATCAGCTCCTCGGCCAGATCGACGAAGGCAGCCGAATCGCCGGACTTAGCGGCCTCGATCAGGGCGGACTTGTCGTCTTCTGGCAGGCGGCGGTACTGGCGTAGCTCACGGTAGCCAATGCCCATGCGGGACATGGACTCGAGAGCGTCTTCACCAAACTGGCGAAGGTTACGGATATCCTCGTCCACCTGTTCCACTGAGCGGCCAAGGAGCCCGCAGAACTCTTGCCAGGTGCCGGATAAAAAGTCGTGACCGTCACGACTTTTTTGCCCCTTGATAGCCCGGTAGAGCTTGTTTTCCTTGACGAAAGCGAGCTTAGAAGTCGTGACCGTCACGGAAAATTTGGCGAAGGCATCAGCCATCTGCGCCTGACCGAGTAGTTGGTTGACCAGGTCGCGCTCGTCTTGCATACCCTGGGCGATGGTGCCGAGCATGCCTAGGGCGCCGGCCTCTTCCTGGAAGGCAGCCTGGTTGATCTCAGGCATGGGAGTGATTTCCGGGTTGCTCGCTTTGCGGGCCATGTACTAAGTCCTTATTCAATTGGGGATGCGGGTGAAGCGCTGGCGGCGCTCGTCCAGCTCGCGCTGGGATTTCTGCAGGGCGGCATCGAAGGCGAAGGCCACCTGCACCAGGCGCGGGCCAAGCTGCCAACGCTTGTCGTCATGCACGCTGCGCTCGGCCAGGCCTGCGGTGCGCAGGTTCTCCAGGGCGCGCAGGGCGTTGTCATTGCTGCAGTCAGCGGCGGTGGCCACCTCCTTCAACAACATTCCGCGAAACTCGTTGCCGGCCAGGGCCAGCAGCACGCGCAGTACGCGCTGCACCTGTTCGGAGGTGTATTTGTCGTCGCTCATGCCGTGTGCTCCGCATTGGCGCGCTGGAGATAGCGGGCCTGGCGCAGCCCTTCCTGGCAGCCCGCCAGCCAGGCATCGGCTTGGGCGCTGGGCATGCGGTAGGGGCAATCCTTCTTGCCGATGCCGTCCAGCTCGCGGCGCAGGATGTACAGGCAGCCCTCTTGATACTCGGTGCTGCGCGGGTCGCGCGGGCCGTCGAATAGGGTGTTGTACAGCTCCAGAGCCTTACTCATGCTCATGGCCTCCAAGTTCGAGTTGTGGGTTGGCGTGTTGCTGTACGTTGCCGCGATGCCACGCCAGCTCTTCCAGGGCGTTCTGCAGCGCAGCCAAGGTGGCCGGCACGTCGTCCTTGCCGGCGTAAAAGGCCAGCAAGGTGCCGGTGGTTTCGGTGAGGATCTCCTGCAGGCGCTGGGTGTCCTTGGCTGTAACTGCACGCCCAGCCGGCACGTCGATCAGCACCTTGCCGCTGCTGGCAGCCAGCCAACGGCTGACCAGATTGACGCCACAGACCCGCTCGTAGACGGGGATCAGCACCGCAGGCATGCGCCCGTTGGCCAGCCACTTATAGAGAGCAGAGTGATCTGGCAGACCCATGCCTTCAGCGATGCGCTCCACGCTCAGGTTGTGCCGCTCGCGGGCGTGCTCTTTGCACCACTCCAGGGCCTGGCGCAGGGTGGTCGGCTGGGCGCGTTTCCAATTCCGGCGCCTCATTGGAAGTGCTCCCGGCCTTTGCCAGAGCGGGCATCCAAACAAATGCCGGTTTTGCACATTGGCAATGGCTTTTCGCCATGCACAATTGATTGAGGTAAATTGACTGGCGAAGCAGGTACTATCGAAATGACCGAGGCAGAAAGGTTGGATCGCCAAGCAGGCAGCATTGCCGCACTAGAGGGGGCATTTGCTTTGCTGGTTGAGCATGTTGCGCGTGCCGGTGTACTAAACAAGGCCGCATTGATGGGAGATATGCAGCGGCTGGTTGAGCAGCCAAGCGCCAGCAATGTGGTATGCCTGGCAGAACGGCGATTGCTGCGCATGATGGCGGTGGTGCGGTAACTCATAGCCAGCCTCACGCGACTTCCAAGGCCTTGGCCGGGTCGGTACAGATCTCGCCTGCCTTCAGCCCGAGCTTGATGGCGATTTCGTGAGCCTGGCCGCGCACGCACTTCTTGCGGCCGCCCAGGACTTCAAACACAAGGTTGGGCGAATACTTGTTGGCGATTGCCCACTGGGTAATTGAAATGCCCTTTGCCTTTAGCGCTTCACGGGCCTGGTCGGGGGTACGCAGCTTCATGCTGGAAGCTCCTTTCGAGGGGTTATGGCGCCTGATTCGGTGCCGCTTTAGTTGCCGTTCGTGGTGGGACGGTGTGGTTTAAATATAGGTACTCAAAAGAGTACCTGTCAATGGATTTGTACTCGTATGAGTTCCATCGGGGATCGACTTCGAGAAGAGCGCGAGCAGCTAGGGTTTAACCAGACCGCGTTTGGTGCGGTTGGCGGCGTGCAAAAACAGGCGCAGCTCAAGTACGAGAAGGGTGAGCGGTTTCCTGGGGCTGATTACCTGGCAGCAGTGGCCAAGGTCGGTGCTGATGTGCAGTACATCGTCACAGGCACTCGCAGTTCGGGGGCACTATCTGACGACGAGTCCGAGCTGGTAGCGCGCTTTCGTAAAGCCCCCCTCGCAGTGAAGGCTTCTACGCTCGCGGGGCTTGCTGCAGGTGCGGAGCCTCAGCCTAAGGGCGCAAAAAAACAGGTGTTCCGCGCAAGCGTTGGCCAGGTGGTGGAAGGTTCCATCACTAATGAGGCTGGTGTGTCATTCAATTTTGGAGTCGACAAGACGAAGGAGTGAGCCATGCGTCAGGACTTCCATGGCGATGTAGGCCAAGTGGCCGCAGGGGACATCAACAACAGCGGGGGTAACACACTCCTGGAGTTGAACATTCACGGCAACAACCAAGGGAACATCAACCTTGGCAACCAGGTATTTGAGGTTCGCCAGGGTAAGGAGCTGCCGCGTATTGGCAGTGGCCGTGAGCGCCTCTGCCCGCAGTGCGAGAACCATACCTGGCGATTCAATCAGCTATGCATGCACTGCGATTACGACCTTCAGCGGCATGATGAGATTCTCGCTCATCAGGAAGAAGCTGCCCGCCAACAGGCACTCCAGCTTCGATTGATGAGTATCTTTGTTGTGGCCTTCAGCGCTGCAATGGGACTTTTCTACGTGAAGCAGTTTTTGCCCGACTGGCTCCAGTCGTGGGTATTCGGTCTTGCCGTTTGTTGTGGGATTATCGCTTTCATTGCCATGAAAGCCGGTGACACCACGAAATAATTACTTCAGTCAGCAAGCGACCTCAGCAGCAAAAGGATGCTATATGGAAATTAGAGAAGCCGTGATCCAAGGACTCATAAAGGTTGCCGGATCTGACGTGGTTGATGAGGCATTTCGCGATGACCCATCAGCTCTTAATGATCGAATGAAATTACTGGCTGAAGAGCTAGTTAAGATCTACGGCAAAGTGACCAATAACTACGGTTGCTTCGATCAAGATCAAGAGATCTTCCGTTTTCCACACCATCTGCAGCAGTACTTGGAGGCGGCGATTGACATCGTCCAGCTATCCCAGACTACCAGTCGCTTGATTGCAGTTCAGATGGGAGGGGCTCCATCTGCAACTGGTGGCTATGCGTTGTACCTGCGCTATCAAAATCAGGGGCGAGACTGGCTGCTGATCGTGATGCTCAAGCTAAAAACCGGCACCGGCATTGACGAGGACAGTTTAGAGTTGAATGAGTCGCTGGCTTTCGACATTAACCACCTGCATGAGGCAGCACGAATTGACTTGGTAAAGTGGCAGGCAAACGAACAGCCTTACCTGTCATTTATCAAGCGTAGCGGCCGGCAGGATGAGGTTACTAGGTACTTCCGCTTGGCTTTGGGATGTACCGAGTACACCGACTCGAAAAGCAACACTGACCAAGCCCTCAAAGCAGTGGATGCGTATGCCGCTGACAAAGGCTGGACACCTGAGCAGAAACGTGAAGCCCGTAGGAAAACCTACGAGTACTTTGACGAGAAGAGCCGCAATCATGAACCTGTAAACATGATTGCCTTGTCAGGGATCATTAACGATCAAGAGCCGGATTCCTTCACCGAATTCGTTAAGAAAAATGAGTTTCCGGTTAGCGAGACCTTCGAGCCACACCGCAAGACCTACACCCGGTTCAAGCGAATCAGCGAAAAATTCGGAAATGTGAACGTCAGCTTTGATGTCCAGGATGTTCTGGATGGTCGCGTCGACTATGATGCCGCCACCGAAAATCTGGTGATCGGGCAACCTCCCGTAACTCTGATCAATAAAATTAATCAGGCGAAAGGCAATGACGCTCCCGAATGACCCCCTTGAACTGGCTGTTCTGCTGCATCAACAGATGCCAGAAAGCCGGTTCATTGATGGTGGTTTTATCGAAGGCGTTCTGCCAGAAAAGTGGGACTTTCAGCAGGTCGTTGATCAGCTCGATGCGCTGGGCCTTCTCAGCACAGAGGTAACAGCAGAGCGACGACTTGAGTTTTCTACACCCCACAATTTTTTCTGGTCATTAGACGCCTTGCTGGCTGCAGCGGAGCGCCGTATTCAGCCACCTGCGCGCTTCTATCTAGCTGACTTGCGCTACTCCCACCCTGGAGTTGAGGCAGACACCCCAGTCGCAGTTGCACGGTATCAACAGGCTGCACGACTGTTTCGAGCATTGCAGGGGGTTGCGGATCACGAAACAAAGGTAGGCAACTCCAGCAGCCTGATTTTTCTCCAACAACAAAAGCTGGAAATCACGGCAGGCTACCAAGCGACCGATCTTGCAGAGCTTCCCCAGCTCGACGATTTCGAGAGCGACTTCATAGAAAGCACAACGCACAAGCAACAGAAAGCGACGATCTTGCGCGCGGTTCTTTTCGAGCTGTTTGGTAGCCAGGCGAAGATTTCGTTCGCCTCAGTACTCGCCAACTTCAAGCAACTGGTTGATCAGGTTGTTTCGAGCTACCAGCTCTACGTATCGGAGTTTTCCTTCCAAAAGGTCAAAGCCGAAATTGAGAAGGAAAAACTGGAGTTCACCACGAAGCTCAATAAGGTATTTTCCGACATCCAGAACCAGCTCCTAGCCGTTCCAGCAGCTCTAATCCTTATAGGTGGGCAGATGGAAAATGGTGGGGTATGGTCGATCAAAAACCTCCTAATCTGGAGCGGTGCAATGGTGTTTGCGCTTCTCATGAATCTACTCATCAACAACCAGCGACACACACTCCGTGCGATCAAGCTTGAAATTGACCAGCAATGGGAGCTGATACAGGGCAAGCACAAGACGGTTGCGGAACAGTTCAAGAGTAACTATCGCCAGCTTGATGATCGCTACCAACACCAGCATCGCTTACTCGGAACAGTAAGTGCCTTGGTAGCGGCAGCCTTAGCCTTTGCGACGGGCATGTTGCTTTGGTATTCGGTGTCTGAGTTGCAATTTTTCCAAAGCGTCATGTGGGGTATAGCCCTTGGCGTGCCCATGTATGGGCTATATCAATTGGCGCTCTGCTGGCGAGAAAGGGCCAGATGAAAATTCGACTTTAAACCCGATTAAAAGCCTCACCTGCCCACGCCGCCGATCATGGCGGCGTGTTCGTTTCTGGCGCCCGCACACACGGCGCCGAGCAGGCAGGAGGCGCCATGCGACCCGAAACCCCTCGCGGTATCCGCAACTACAACCCCGGCAACATTCGCCATGCCAAGGGCGTGCGCTGGCAAGGCCAGGCCGCCGCTCAGACTGACGTCGAGTTCGTCCAATTCAATGGCCCCCGCTGGGGCATTCGCGCCATTGCGCGTGTGCTGATCACCTATCAGGACAAACGCCGTGCCGGTGACGGCAGCCGCATTGACAGCGTGCGTGAGTTCATCGAGCGCTGGGCGCCACCCTTCGAGAACGACACCGACGCCTATGTGCGCCAGGTGGCACGTGCCATCGGCGTTGGCCCGGACGATGAAACCCTCGACGTCTACGACTTCACCGTCATGCGTACCCTGGTGCAGGCCATCATCCGCCACGAGAACGGCCCAGGCCCGCTGCCAGGCGGTGCGTGGTACGGCGATGTTGTGATCGCCGATGGCCTGGCCCTGGCCGGTATCACGCCGGGCGTCCAGCACGGCAAGGCGTTGTCGGTATGAAGCTGATCTCCGAGTGGCGCCGCTGCCACACTTTCTACAGCGTGCAATTGGCCGCGCTGATCGCCTTGTTCGGATTCCTGCAGGCCACCCTGCTGCCGATCTGGCAGGCGCAGCTTTCACCGACCGCCTATGCCGTGGCCAACAGCCTGCTGGCCTGTGCGCTGTTCATTGCACGCCTGATCAAGCAGGGGCCGGAACAGGAGTCGCAGCCATGATGCGCCTGATCCTGGGCCGTGCCTTGTCGGTCATTGCCTCCATGTTCAGTGCTCCGCGCCTGTGGGTGCCCAGCGCCCGCTACCTGCAACCCTGGCCTCAAGCCCGCCCCGGCAAGTCCGGTGTGGCAGCGGCTCGCCGCGCTGCCCGCAAGGCTCGCAACTGCCGGAGACAACGCCATGGTCGGATTTAAGAACCTGCCCCAGCCCCTGCTGCTGGGGTTGTTCGGTTGCCTGATCTGCGCGTGTGCGGCTGGCGCCATTGGCTATGGCTTTGGCGCGCGCTATGCCGAAGCCCAAGGCAATGCGCGTCTGGATCGCCTCAAGGCCGAGCATGCGGAGCAGGCCCATCAGACAGCCATCACTAATCGCGTTCAGTTGCTGCAGCAGATCGAGCGAGCGAATCAGGCTGAGGCCTTGTTGCTCAGCCAGCAGGACGGGCACGACCAGGATCACCAACAGCTCCAGGAGCGCATCCCCCATGTCACGACTGTCTACCGGCCGGCACCTGCTGCTGCGCCTGTCGTTATCCCTCGCTGTGTGTTCACTGTTGGCTGGGTGCGCGACTTCAACCTCGCCCTCGGCGCCAATATGCCCGCCACAGGAGTCGGCGCCGCTACCACCAGCTCTGCTCAAGCGGCCTGGCCCGCCCCCGGTACTGACGCCGAACTATTGGAAAGCGGTGTCACTCCGGCAGACATCCTGGCCCATGCCCAGGACTACGGTCGCTGGGCCCGCAACAACCTTGCCCAACTCAATGCCTTGCTCAACCTGCAAAAGGACTGACACCACATGGATGTAGCTGATCTCGCGCAGGACAACGACTTCAACGAAGCCGCCTTGGTGGCACACCGATCTGGCCTGCAGCGCCGCTCCGGCGTATCGGCCTACCGCTGCGAAGAGTGTGGGGATGCCATCCCCGAGGAACGCCGTCAGGCCGAGCCTGGCACCGAACACTGCATCGAGTGCATGACCACTCTGGAGCACCTTAGCAAGCGAGGGCTGCGATGAACCTGAACGACATGAGCTTCGGTTTTCAGACCGTGCAGTGGCTGGTGCTCTCCGCCTTGGGCATCTACACCTGGCTCACCAACCGCCAGGCGGCCAGCACCAAGGAGCTGCTGGAACTGCGCACTCGCATCGTTGCCCTGGAAGAGCGTATTCGCCACCTGCCTGACCACACCGCAATCACCGAGCTGCTCGGTGACATGAAGGCTGTACGCGCCGAACTGCAGGGTATGCAGTCCATCGCGCGCTCGGTCGACCGCATCAACGACTACCTGCTGAGAGAGAAAGCATGAGCCAATATGCCGACTTCCTGCGCCAGGACATGCGCCTGGTACTGCTGCGCCTGCTGGTCGAGATGCCGGCCTACCGGGCCAATAGCTCGGTACTCAACGCCGCCTTGGACGGCTTCGGCCACAGCGTCAGCCGTGACCAGGTGAAAACCGAACTGCACTGGCTGGCCGAACAGGGCGCTGTGAAATTGGAGGAGATGGGGCCGGTACTGGTCGCCACCCTGACCGAGCGCGGCCAAGACATCGCGGCTGGCCGTGCCCGCGTGCCCGGCATCAAGCGTCCGGGGGCCTGACCATGTCCAGGTCATCGATCAGCCGCATGCCTCCGGTGGTCAAGGCGTACATCCAGAAGCTGCTCCGCGAAGACCGGATGACGCTCGACGAGATGTTGGAGGCCATCCGCCAGCGCTTCCCCAACGAAAAAGCCCCCAGCCGCAGCTCGCTCGGCCGCTTCAAGGTAGGCTTCGAGCAGTTGAACGAAAAGTCTCGCCTGTTCCAGGAGCAGGCTGAGGCATTCGTCGGCGCCCTGGGCGAGGACTCCAACGACAAGACAGGCGCGCTGCTCGTACAAGCCGTTTCGACGCTGACCTACCAGGCTGCCATGGGCGCCCATGAAAACGATGAGGTGACCATCAAGGAAGTGGCTGCCCTGGCCAGGGCGGCGAAGGCCACCATGGAGGCGCGCACCCTGAGCGTGCGCGAGCGCCAGGCCATCGAGAAAGCTACCCGCGAGCGTTTGCTCCAGGAACAGGCCGCTGAGCTGGATAAAACCGTTCAAGCCGGTGGCCTCTCTGATGAGCAAGCCATGTTCTGGCGCAAGAAATTCCTGGGGGTGCAATGACAGCCCAGGCCATCAAACATTCGACCAGCACGCTGCGCGTAGTCGAATGGGACGAGCTGCCGCCAACGGTGAAAGAGATCCCGTTCGGCTTCAACCCGCTGGCCGCTGGCATCCTCATGGAGCACCAGGTCGACTGGTTGCGGATCGAGGCGCAGATCAAGCTCTGTGAGAAAGGGCGTCGAACCGGCATCACCTTCGCCGAAGCCCTGGACTCGGTAATCACTGCCGCATCGCGCAAGAGCGCGGGCGGCATGGATGTGTTCTACATCGGCGACACCAAGGAAAAGGGCCTGGAGTTCATCGGCTACTGCGCCAAGTTCAGCCGGGTGATCGCCGAGGCCCAGGCGTCTGGCGTCAGCGAGATCGAGGAGTTCCTGTTCGACGATCAGGATGAAGAGGGCAATACCCGCCAGATCAATGCCTACCGCATCCGCTACGCTAGCGGCTTCAAGATCGTCGCGTTGTCCAGCAACCCCGCCAACCTGCGCGGTTTACAGGGCAAGGTGATCATTGACGAGGCTGCCTTCCACCGCGACGTCTCTGCCGTGCTCGACGCTGCCACCGCCTTGCTGATCTGGGGCGGGCGGATCGTCATCATCAGCACCCACAATGGCAAGGCCAACGCCTTCAACCAGATGGCCACCGACATCCGCGAGAAGCGTTACGGCGATGATGCGCAGGTCTACAAGGCGACCTTCGACGATGCCGTGGCCAACGGACTGTACGAGCGTGTGTGCTTCATGAAGGGCGAAGAACCGACCGCCGAAGGCAAGGAGGCCTGGTACAAGAAGATCCGCAACGCCTACGGCCCGCGCAAAGCGCAGATGCGCGAAGAGCTGGACGCCATTCCCCGCGACGGCAACGGCGTATGCGTGCCTGGTATCTGGATTGAGGACGCCATGCGTGATGGTCGGCCGGTGCTGCGCCTGGCTCTGGACGACGACTTCACCACCCAGTCAGTAGGTCGGCGCGACGCCTACGTCCAGGACTGGATCGAGCGCTACCTGGCGCCCGTCATCCGCCAGCTCGATCCGGGGCTGCGCTTCTACTTCGGCATGGACTACGCCCGTCACCGCGACTTCTCCATTGGCGCGCCCATGTCGGTTGATCAGTCCCGACATCGTGATGTGCCCTTCGTTTGGGAAATGCACAAGGTGCCGTCCCGCCAGCAGAAGCTGGTGCTGTTCTACACCTTGCGCAACCTGCCGCACTTCATGGGCGCTGCCATTGATGCTACCGGCAACGGCGAGACCATTGCCGAGGACACCGCTGACGAGTTCGGTCGTGGCCGTATTCACCAGGTGAAGCTGTCCAGTGCCTGGTATGGCGCCTGGATGCCGAAGTTCGTCGAGTTGTTCGAGGACGGTGTCATCACCATCCCCAAGGACGACAACCTGCAGCAGGACGTGCGCGCTATCGAGACGATCAACGGCATTCCCATGATCGCCAAAGCACGCTCTCAGGACTTGAAAGATCCCGACCTATACCGCCATGGCGACTTCGCTGGTGCCGGTGTGCTAGCCAACTTCGCAGTCTTGGAGTCACCCTCGACGCCAGTGCGTGCCAGATCCCGCCGCCCGCGTGCGGCAACCCGAATCACCAGAGGTTTTGCATGAGCACTCCCCGTGGCCTGTGGGTTAGCCCCACCGAGTTCGTGTCCTTCGCCGAGGCCAAGCGCAACCGTATTGCCGCCCAGCACGTTGCCACCCGTGGGCGCATCGATGGCGGCTTCGCCGGGCTCAACCTGCCCAACCCCGACCCGATCCTGAAGGCCGCGGGCAAGGACATTGCGGTCTACCGTGACCTGCGTGCCAGGCCTCGAATCGGCGGCAACATCCGCCGCCGTAAGGCCGCAGTGCTTGCCCTGGAGCGAGGTTTGAAGCGCGGCACAGCCCCAGTACGGGTCGAGCGCTTTATCCGCGATTGGCTGGCTGACCTCGATCTCGACCGCATCCTGCGCGAGCTGCTGGATGCGCCGCTGTTTGGCTACCAGCCGGTCGAGCTGATGTGGCAACCGGTGGGCCTGTACAGCGTGCCGCAGGATCTGCTCGGTAAACCGGCTGAGTGGTTCCGCTACGATCGCGACAACAATCTGCGCTTCATGGCCCGTGATGCAGGCAGCGAAGGTGAGCTGCTCGATCCACGCCGCTTTGTGGTGGCCCGGCAGGATGCTACCTACGCCAACCCCTATGGCTTCCCCGACCTGTCCATGTGCTTCTGGGCCGACACCTTCATGCGTGGCGGCTTGAAGTTCTGGGTGCAGTTCACCGAGAAGTACGGCAGCCCCTGGGTGATCGGCAAGCACCCGCGCGGCGCGGTAGTCGAGGAAACCGAGCTGCTGCTCAACAGCCTGGAAGCCATGGTGCAGGACGCTGTTGCCGCCATCCCGGATGACGCCAGCATCGAGATCATCGAAGCCGCCGGTAAAGGCAGCTCCGCCGAGGTATACCGCGAGCTGCTGGAATACTGCCGCAGCGACATCAACGTTGCCTTGCTAGGCCAGGATCAAACCACCGAGAAAGAGGCCAACCGCGCCAGTGCCACAGCCGGCGCCGAGGTCACCCAGGACATTCGTGACAGTGACCTCAGCCTGGCCTGCGCCTCGTTGAATGCCGTCATCCGCCTGGTGGTGGATGTGAACTTTGGCCCGCAGGTCGACGCCCCCATCTACGACATCTGGGAGCAGGAGGCCATCGACAAGGCCTTGGCCGAGCGCGATGTCAGCCTCAAGGGGGCTGGTGCTAACTTCACCAATGCCTACTTCGAGCGTACCTACAGCCTGCAGCCGGGTGACCTGGCTCCCCAGCAGCCCATAGCCATCGCCCCTGAGTTCTCTGAGCCCGTCGTGCGCCCTGTGCTCGATCAGGTCGCCCTCGACCAGGCTATCGCCAGCCTGCCTGCCGAGCAGCTCCAGCAGCAGGCCGAGCAGGCGTTGTTGCCGGTGATCGAGGCGCTGCAGCAGGGGCGCGATGAGAGCGAAGTGCTCGGGCTGCTGGCTGAAACCAGCCCGAACCTGGACGCCCGCGCGCTGCAAAGTCGGCTGGCCCAGCTGATGTTCCTGGCCGATACCTGGGGCCGCCTCGCTGCCTCGGTCGACCTGGAGGACTGACATGGCCAGGCGCAAAGCCGTCAACCCGGCCGACCTCAAGGCCATCTTCGGCCTGGAGCCCGAGGCAGCCATCGCCTACCTCAAATCCAAGGGCTACGCCATTACCTGGAACTGGCAGGAGATGCTGGACAAAGCCCACGACCAGGCCTTCACCGTGGCCAAAGCCATGCGCCTGGATCTGCTCTCCGATATTCGCGAGGCGCTGGAACGCGCCCTGCAGGAGGGCAAGACCCTGAAGCAGTTCATCACCGAACTGCAGCCCGTGCTCGAGCAACAAGGCTGGTGGGGCAAACAGGTGATTGTCGACAGCAATGGCGGCGCCGAGCTGGTGCAGCTTGGCAGCCCGCGCCGGCTGAAAACCATCTACCAAACAAACCTGCAGAGCAGCTACATGGCCGGGCGCAAGGCGGCAATGGAAGAAGCCACCGAAACCCACCCTTACTGGCAGTACGTGGCGGTGATGGACAACATGACCCGCCCCAGCCATGCCGCACTGAATGGCAAGGTGTACCGTCATGACGACCCCATCTGGTCGGCGATCTTCCCGCCCAATGGCTTCAACTGCCGTTGCCGCGTAACCGCCCTGAGCGAAGCGGCCATGAAGCGCCGGGGCCTGCGCCTGGTCTACAGCCGTGGCACTGTCAGTACCGATGAGGTGGAGATCGGCACCAACCAGCGCACAGGCGAGATCTACACCGCAGCAGTCACCCGCGTGCGCACCACCGACGCCAATGGCAAGCCGGTGACCTTCAGCGTTGATCCAGGCTTCAACCATGCCCCCGGTGAGGGCCTGGCCGAGCTGCTCAAGCGCAAGGAGAAAGCAGCATGATCAACGTCAATTTGGATCACCGCCACCTGCAGGACGTCCTGCGCCGCGTCGAGTGGGCGGTGGGCGATCTGGCGCCGTTGATGAAGAGCATCGCCGTCGAGCTGGGCTCGATCACGGAAGAGAACCTCGATGCCGAGGGGCAGTCCGGCAACGCCTGGCCGGCGCTGTCGGAAGTTACTACGGCGATCCGTGAGGCAGCCGGTAACTGGCCAGGGAAGATGCTGCAGGTCAGTGCGGCAGGTTTGGCGGCATCGATCACCACCCACGCTGACGACAGCAGTGCCCTGGTCGGCAGCAACAAACCCTATGCAGCGATGATGCACTTTGGCGGCGACAAGGCGGACTTCCCCCACCTCTGGGGTGACATCCCGGCGCGCCACTACCTGCCTATGGATGGCGATGGCCAACTGCAGCCCGAAGCCGAGGAATCCATCCTGGATCTGGCCCTTGGGCATATCGAGAAAGCCGCGCGTCTATAAGGCCGTTTGCGGGGCCTGTGGTTCTGAGGGCCATCGTTGCTTGTCTTCCCCCGTAAATCGCGCCGTAAAGGCTTTATAAATCTTTCCTGGCCTGTTCCCATGCTACTGCCACTACAAGGAGACAGCACATGGCCAAATTCACAGACGACGACCTGATTGCACTCAACGAACGCTTCGCGCATGAAGACATCCCTTTTCATGCAAGACCACTTCGCGCTGCTATTGAGATCCTCGGGAGTGGGTTTGTTATGGGTGTTCTAGCCAATCCTGCTGTAGAGGAGATAACAGGAGCCTACGAACGCTTGTTCCCTGAGGTGAATTACACCTGGCCGGGAATGGGGACAGGGATCACTGCCTCCCTCGATAGGGTCAGAAAAGTCACAATAGGTGTTGTTTGTGGCAGTGTTTCGTTAAGTCCTGCGAAAGCAATGGGATTTGATTCCGAAGAGGCATGGTGGAATTGGTGTAATCGCGATCTGATTACTGCTGCCAAATCGAGTTATGCCTTTGCTGATATGTTTGATTTGGTTTATGGGATTGACGATCAGCGCTTCACTACAGCAGATGGTGTTGTTCGCTGGGGGCTTGCCGTGGAGCAATTGGCCCTTGTCGCTGATAGCTTGTCTCAATCTGGCGCAACAGGAAGCGCCGTACTACAGCCCATTTGCTTGGCTGCAGAACTAGCGATGAAGGGTACTCTGCTCCAATTAGGTGTTTCAGAATCCAAGCTGCGCTCCAGAGAGCTCGGGCATCATCTCGATAAGCTCGCCTCACTTCTGGTTCAGAAGAGCCCTCATCGTGATGATCGCTTGCTTTTGCAGGCTGTAACTAAATTCCCAGACTATGTAGATAGTCGCTATGACCCTACTGGCTTGAGCCGCCTGCAAGTCGTGGCCTTGGCATTAGATGCGCAGTTCATTGCTGCGTCTTCAGTGCGAAGGATCTGTACCGATAGAGATATTGCTCTGCAGCTTGAGAATGGACATCCAGGCCCACGCGCCAACTTCTTTCCATAGCTGACTCTTTAAACCCGATTAAAAGCCCCGGCCACTGAGGTCGGGCAGGCTGTGCGCATCTTCTCCCTCAAGCGCACAGCCCATGAAACTGATTCCCTTCTTCCGCGCCGGCTCGCACACCGATAACCAGGGACGCAAGGTCGAGTTCAGCGAAGCCGACCTCGATGCCGCCATCGCTGGCTATGACCCGGCAGTGCACCGTGCGCCCCTGGTGATCGGCCACCCAAAGGACAACGGCCCGGCCTTCGGCTGGGTGCGCTCCATTGGCCGCAACACCAAAGGCGAAGCGGCTGCCGTGCCCGAGCAGCTCAACAACGACTTCGCCGAAGGCGTGGCGGCCGGTACCTGGTACCCGCGCTCGGCGTCCTGGTACGCCCCCACCGACCCGCGTAACCCCAAGCCCGGCATTTACTACCTGCGCCACATTGGCTTTCTGGGCGCGCAGCCGCCCTCAATCAAGGGCCTTTCCGATATCGAGTTCGATGATGGTGAAGGCGTGTTGGAAATCGAGTTCACCGACTACGGCCATGAGGTGGGTGCCAGCCTGTGGCGCCGACTGCGCGAGTTCTTGCTAGGTAAGTACGGCAAGGACGAAGCCGACCAGGTGATCCCCAACTGGGAGATCGACAGCCTGGCGGAAGTCGCCCGCCGCCCCGCGCCTGTAGCACAGCCAGGCCTCGCATTCACCGAATCCCCCACGCAACCCGAGGTAAGCCCCGTGACCCCCGAAGAAGCTGCCGCCCTGCAGGCGGAAAACCAGCGCCTGGCCAACGAGCTGGCGACCCGTCAGCAGGCCGACCGCGCGGCCGTCCAGGCCCAAACCCATGCCGCCAGCGTGTCCTTCGCTGAGCAGTTGGTCGCGCAGGGCATGAAGCCGGCCCATGCGCCCGCCGTGATCGCTGCCCTGGACTTCGCTGAGTCCGGCGAAACCCCGCTGGAGTTCGGCGAGGGCGACGACCGTCAGCCGCTGACCGAGGGGCTGAAGGCGATCTTCACCGAGCTGGCCGGTGGCATCAGCTTCGCCGAGCAGGCCGCCCGCGAGCGTGCTGGCAAGGGCTCGAACCAGACCACCAACCCGCTGTTGGCTGACGCCGAAGCACGTTCCAAATAGGAGGCCCCATGGCCACGTACACCCCGCCCAAGAAGTTGGGCGATCTGCTCCTGATCGAGGTTGCCCCCGGCTGGACGAAAGAGAAAGGCACCTTGCTGGCCGGCACCGCCTACGCCTTTGGCCAGGTGCTGGCCAAGGTTTCGGGCAAGTACCAGGTGCTCGATCCAGCCGGTACCGGCGCGGCCAAGAAGGCTGCCGCCGTGCTCGGCGAAGCGGTCGACGCCACCGATGGCGACAAGCCTGGCGTGGTGATCGCACGCGGCGCCGTGGTTGATCTGACCGAACTGGCTTGGCCGCAAAGCATCACCGACGTGCAGAAGGCCACTGCCCTGGATGAACTCACCGCGCTGGGCATCGTGCCCCGTGCCAGTCTGTAAGGAGCTGCCATGAACCTGGAAGACCTGTTTACCGTTGCGGCGCTGACTGCGGCCGTCAACAAGTTGCCGGCGATCCCAACCAAGGCTGGCGCCATGGGTATCTTCGACGAGAAAGGGATCACCACCACCTCGGTGGTCA
Source organism: Pseudomonas sp. FG29 (assembly GCF_057809355.1). Taxonomy (NCBI): domain Bacteria; kingdom Pseudomonadati; phylum Pseudomonadota; class Gammaproteobacteria; order Pseudomonadales; family Pseudomonadaceae; genus Pseudomonas; species Pseudomonas sp. FG29. The sequence goes on from NZ_JBMDJU010000044.1 coordinate 15,778, forward strand.
TCGATGAGCGCGAAGGCCGGCTGGTGCTGGTGCCCAATACCTCCCGTGACGGTGACGCCGCGCCGGTCAAGCCCAGTGGCCGCGCTCGCCGTACCTTCGAGACCCTGCACCTGCCGCTCAGCCGGCCGCTGCTGCCAAGCTCGCTCCAGGGCGTTGCTGGTTTCGGTGAGGAGCAAGCCCCGATCAACGCCCAGGCCAGGATCATCAATGACCACCTGCAGGAGCTGAAGAACAGCATCGACGCCACCCGTGAGTACCAGCGCATCGGCGCCCTGTGCGGCAAGCTGCTGGATGCCAATGGCTCGGTGCTGTACGACCTCTACGACGAGTTCGGTGTCCAGCAGAAGAAGGCCACCGTGAACCTGAGCAATGCCGACACGGACGTGCGCAAGGCTTGCCTGGATGCCAAGCGCCACGCAGAGAAGAAGCTGGGCGGTGTGATGGTGCGCGGCTTTGCCTCCTTCTGCGGCCCGGACTGGTTCGATGCCTTCACCGGCCATGCCAAGGTGGAAAAGGCGTTCGCCAACTACCAGGAAGCGCAGGATCGCCTGGGCGGCGATACCCGCTCTGGCTTTACCTTCGGCGGCATCACCTTCATCGAGTATGACGTGACCGTCAGCGGCCAGCGCTTCATTCCGGTGGATGTGGCCCAGGTGTTCCCCCTCGCCCAGGGTGTGTTCCGCATGTTCAACGCCCCGGCCAACTACAACGAGACGGTCAACACCGTTGGCCTACCGTTCTATGGCAAAGGCGAGGCACGCCGGATGGGCAAGGGCTGGGACGTCGAGGCGCAGTCCAACCCGCTGGCCATGTGCATGTTCCCCGAAGCACTGGTCGAGCTGAAGGCGGGCTGAGCCATGCGCTACTGCACCCACCAGGACATCGGCAAGGCTATCCCGGAGCTGACCTTGGTGCAGCTCTCCAACGATGACTCCACCGCCGAGCAGCCCAATGAGAGCGTGATCGAGGACGGCGTGCGCCAAGCTGAAGAGCTGGTGGACGGCTACCTGCGAGGTCGCTACGTCTTGCCGCTCGACCCGGTGCCGACCGTCCTGCGGGATGCGGTGGTGTACCTGACTCGCCACTGGCTGTACCAGCGTCGCCCCGAGGGCGCCATCCCCGATGCGGTGAAGGACAGCCGCAAGGACACCATCAAACTACTGGAAAGCATCCGCGATGGTGTGGTCACCCTGGGCATGCCCAGCGGCGAGGCTGCGCCGGAGCCAGGTGAGATCAAAGTGCGGGCGCGTCGCCAGCAGTTCGGCGATGAAACCTGGAGGCGCTACTGATGGGCCAGACGGCAGTGATCCTGGATGCCTTCGTCGAGCGGCTGAAGGTTGCCTTTGGCCAGCAGCTGATGGTCGAGCTGTTCCCGGAGAACCCGAAGAATTACCGGCTGAACCACCCGCGTGGGGCGATCCTGGTGGCCTTCGGTAGCTCGAAGTTCGGCAACCCGGAGGCGCTCGATGCAGTGTTCCAGGAACGCAACCTGATCATCCCGCTGACCCTGGTGTTTCGCCAGCTCAATGGTCGGGACGGTGCGATTGCCTACCTGGACGATATCCGCGACTGCCTCACCGGCTGGTACCCGCCGCACTGCGATAACGCATGCCGTTGCGTCGAGGAGACGTTCATTGGCCAGGTGAATGGCCTCTGGCAGTACGGCCAACGCTTTGCCACCCGTGCAACCCAATTGCAGCAGATGGCGCCTGGTGACTTCGGTGTACCTGGCGGCCCCATCGGCGGTGCGCTGCAACCCCCTAACTTCGAGGCCACCCCGTGAAACTCAGCAAGTACATCTATTCGGGGCCGCGTAGCTCGGCCTCTCTGCGCGTGGGCAAGGATCTGCTGGAGGTTCAATTGAACCCCGGCAAGCCGGTTGAGCTGCCTGCAGAACATGAATACACCCTGGTGTTGTTACAGCTGAAGCACCTGGAGCCAGCCCCGGCCGACAAGGCCGTCGCCGATAAAGGAGGCAAGTGATGGCCGCTAATTACCTGCACGGTATCGAGACTCTGGAGGTCGAGCGCGGCCCACGGGCCATTCGCGTGGTTAAAAGCGCAGTGGTTGCCGTGGTCGGCGCGGCCCCCATCGGCCCGGTGAACACCCTGACCCTGTGCCAGACCATTACCGATGATGCCCAGTTCGGCCCTGAGTCGCTCACTGGCCAAGGCTTTGGTATTCCCGAGGCGCTGGCGGGCATCCATGCTTTCGGTGCGGGCACGATCCTGGTGATCAACGTGCTCGATCCGGCCATCCACAAGTCCAACGTGGCTGACCAGGTGCGCACCTTCGGCACCAATGACCGTCTGCAGCTCAGCCAGGGTGCGCTGCAAACGCTGACCCTGAAGCCCAATGCGGCAGGTGATCCCTATGTAGTGGGTACCGACTACAACGTGGACATGGTCACGGGCATCGTCACCCGCATTGCAGGTGGCGGCATCGCCGCCGGGGCCACGGTCAAGGCTGACTTCAGCCATGCTGACGCGAGCCTGGTTACGGCTGCCGACATCATTGGTGCCGTCAACGTGGCCGGCCAGCGCTCTGGCCTGAAGGCGTTCGCCGACAGCTACAACCTGCTCGGTTTCTTCCCGAAGATCTTCATTGCGCCTGGCTTCTCCACCCTCAACTCGGTGGCTGTCGAGTTGATCAGCCAGGCCGAGCAGATGAATGGCATCGCCTACATTGACGCCCCCATCGGCACCACGCCGGCCCAGGCGCTGGCTGGCCGTGGGCCTGCGGGCACCATCAACTTCAACAGCAGCAGCGACCGTGTGCGCCTGTGCTACCCACATGTGAAGGTGTACGACGCCGCGACCGATGGCGAGCGCCTGCAGCCGCTGTCGATCCGTGCGGCCGGAGCGCGGGTGAAGGTCGACCTGGACAAGGGCTACTGGTGGTCTAGCTCCAACTATGAGTTGGTCGGGGTCATTGGCCTGGAGCGCTCGCTGACTGCGCGCGTGGATGACGCCAACAGCGAGGTGAACCTGCTCAACGAAGCGGGCATTACCACTGTGTTCAACTCCTTCGGTACCGGCCTGCGCCTGTGGGGCAACCGTACCGCCGCCTGGCCGACCGTGACGCACATGCGCAACTTCGAGAACGTGCGCCGCACCAAGGACATCGTCGACGAGTCGATCCGCTACAGCTCGCTGCAGTTCGTGGACATGCCGATCAGCAACGCGCTGATCGACAGTATCACCGAGAGCGTCAACCTGTTCATGCGCAAGCTGATCGGCGATGGCGCCCTGCTCGGCGGTGAGTGCTGGTATGACCCGGCACGCAACCCGCAAACCGAGCTGGAGCTGGGCCACCTGCTGTTCAACTACAAGCTGACGGTACCGCCACCCATGGAGCGCGGCACCTTCGAGACCGAGATCACCGGGGACTACCTGGTAAGCCTGGGGGGTAACCAGTAATGGCTGGCTTCGCCGCACACCGCATCACCAACGCCAACATCTACCTCAATGGCGAGGACTTCTTCGCCAAGTGCGAAGAGGTCGACCTCGGCAGCGTCAAGGCCGTAACCAGCGACTTCCAGGGCCTGGGTATGGTCGGCCTGATCGAGCTGCCGGACGGCCTGGATAAGCTGGAGGGCAAGATCACCTGGAACAGCCTGTACGCCGAGGCCGGTACCAAGCTGGCCAGCCCGTTCAAGGCCGTGCAGTTGCAGTGCCG
>NZ_JBMDJU010000045.1:0-15369 GCF_057809355.1 Pseudomonas sp. FG29
GCCACAAATGGGTGGCGGGTTGCACCCGCCCTACGGTTCTACGCCCCTGCCCGTTAGGAGCGCTATGCGCTTTTGCGCAACCCATGCCCCCGGATTGCATCCGGGCTACAGAACCTTCTGGCCTGTCGCGGCTAAAGCCCCCCTACGCGGCATGACAGGTTGCTCCGCGCCTGTGGGAGTTCAGTGTAGGGCGGGTGCAACCCGCCATAAATGAGTGACGGGTTGCACCCGCCCTACGGATCCGTGGGCAAGGCTTTGCCTCAGCCGTTGCTCATCAAGGCTTCGCTCAATTCCTCGAACAGGGTCTGCACCGAGCGCAGGGCGCGGCAGTCGGGGCGGGTCAGCAGCCAGAGTTCGGTGTCGCAGCCTGGCAAGGGGGCGCTCAGCGCACGTAGATCCGGCTGGCTGCGCAGGATGAAGTCGGGCAGGGCGGCCACGCCGAGCCCGGCGCGGGTCAGTTGCGCCACGGCGTACATGCTGCTGCAGCGGTAGCTGGGCATGACTCCCGGCAGATCATGCAGACGCCAGAGCACCGTGGCGTGATCCGGCATCGACTCGTCCGGGGCGATCCAGCTCTGTCGCGCCAGGTCGCTGCGATCCTGGCCATCGTCACGCGCGCACACCACGTAGGACACCTTGGCCAGGCGACGGCCGACCAGATGCTCAGGCGGCTGGTTGGTCAGGCGCAGGGCCAGGTCGGCGTCGCGCCGGCTGAGGTTGGCGAAGTCGTTGGAGGTGACCACTTCCAGCGACAACGCCGGATAGTTGGGCATGAAGCGCGCCAGCGCCGGCAGCAGCAGGCTGCTCAGCACCGCGTCGGTACAGGTCAGGCGCACCGTGCCGCTGACCACCTGCTTGCCTTGTTCCAGCGCCACGCGTGCGGCATCCAGCGCCTGTTCGGCGCGTTCGGCCTGTTCGGCCAGGGCGCGCGCCGTTTCGCTGGGCTCGTAGCCACGCCGGCTTTTCTCGAACAGCGCCACGCCCAGGGCGGCCTCGAGGCGACGCACGGCGCGAAATACCGTGGAAACGTCTACCTGGAGCAGCTCGGCCGCTCGTGCCAGTGAGCGGCCGCGCACCAGGGCGAGTACCAGGGAAAGGTCGGTGTGATCGATCTGATATTGCACGGCTGCAATCTCTGCTTGTCAGTACGCCAATTATTATTGCGCGAGCGCCATCTTATAGTGCCAGGCAGACCGCCATGCAAGAGGGGCAAAATCATGTACAGCAAGTGTCGAGTCAAGGTCGCCCTGGTGGGCGACTACAGTGCAGCCATCACCGCACACCGTGCCATTCCCGAGGCGCTGCGCCTGGCTGGGGAAGCGCTGGGGGTCGCGGTCGAATACGACTGGCTGGCCACGGAGCGCATTCTCGATGACGCGACCTTGCTGGCCTATGACGGTATCTGGTGCGTGCCGGGCAGCCCCTACGTCGCCACCGAGGGTGCGCTGCGCGCGATCCGTTTTGCCCGCGAGCAGGGCGTTCCCTTTCTGGGCACTTGTGGTGGCTTCCAGCATGCGCTGCTGGAATACGCCCGCAATCAGCTGGGGTGGACGGATGCCGAACATGCCGAGCTGTCGCCCCAGGCGCAAACGCCGCTGATCGCGCCGCTGGCCTGTGCCCTGCAGGATGTCAGCGAGCGTGTGCACCTGGTATCGGGCTCGCGTATCGCCGAGCTGTACGGGGTACGCGAGATCAGCGAGCAGTACCTCTGCCGCTATGGTCTCGACGATGCCTTCGTCGAGCCGCTGATGGCCCAGGCGCTGAAGGCTTCCGGGCATGACGAGGCAGGTGCCGTGCGTGCCATCGAGCTGGACGACCACCCCTTCTTCATCGCCACTCTGTTCCAGCCCGAGCGCGCTGCGCTGGAAGGGCGCCTGCCGCCAGTGGTCGCCGGCCTGGTCGGTGCCTGCGCGGTGCAATCGGTGCATGAAGCGCAGCAGGAAGCGGTGGCATGATCGCCGCAACGCCCAAGCCACCTTATTACGTGGTGATGTTCACCTCGATACGCACCGAGGTCGATGCCGGCTACGCCGAGGCGGCGCAGCGCAGGCTGGAGTTGGCCGCGCAGCAGCCGGGCTTTCTCGGCGTGGAGTCGGCGCGCAGTGATGGCCTGGGCATCACCCTGTCCTATTGGCAGAGCGAGGAGGCCATTCGCGCCTGGCGCGAGCATGCCGAACACAGTGCCGTTCGCGAACAGGGGCGCGCCGACTGGTATGCCGCTTTCACCACCCGGGTGGCCAAAGTCGAGCGGGCTTACGCTTTCGAACGCCCGGCGTGAGGGAGTGTGGCAAGTCGATCAACCATGATGTAAGGAAAATTTTACGGTTGGTCGGATTAGTCATCACCAGCCAGTAGCTTACCGGTGGGTGTAAATAAAAATTGCCACTGCTGGCCTCGGCCGCTGTGGCAGGGTGTCGTAAGCCATCTTGAGTGTGCTTCTGCGCTCGGTTGTCATGAGGTTGTCCGCAACGCATTCGTGCGGCTGCCATAACAATGACAATCAGGAGGCGAGATGACCGCCGTGGCCAAGATCGAGCAGCACAACCCCATCGGAACCGACGGTTTCGAGTTCGTCGAATTCACCGCACCGAGTGCCGAAGGTATCGAGCAACTGCGCCAGTTGTTCACCGCCATGGGCTTCACCGAAACTGCCAAGCACCGCTCGAAAGAGGTGTGGCTATTCCAGCAGAACGATATCAATATCGTGCTCAACGGCAGCCCTACCGGCCATGTGCGCGCCTTCGGCGAGAAGCATGGGCCCAGCGCCTGCGCCATGGCCTTCCGGGTCAAGAATGCGGCCCAGGCAGCCGCCTACGTCGAGCAGCAGGGCGCCACGCTGGTGGGCAGCCATGCCAACTTTGGCGAGCTGAACATTCCCTGCGTCGAGGGCATCGGCGGCTCTCTGCTCTATCTGGTCGACCGCTATGGTGACAAGAGCATCTATGACGTCGACTTCGAGTACATCGCAGGCCGCAGCGCTAATGACAACTCCGTGGGTCTGCAGTGCATCGACCACCTGACCCACAACGTGCGTCGCGGGCAGATGGACGTCTGGTCCGGCTTCTACGAGCGCATCGCCAACTTCCGCGAAATCCGCTACTTCGATATCGAAGGCAAGCTCACCGGCCTGTTTTCCCGGGCCATGACCGCGCCCTGCGGCAAGATCCGCATCCCGATCAACGAGTCGGCCGATGACAAGTCGCAGATCGAGGAATTCATCCGCGAATACCACGGCGAAGGCATCCAGCACATCGCCCTGTCCACCGACGACATCTACGCCACCGTGCGCCAGTTGCGCGCCAACGGCGTGGACTTCATGACCACCCCGGGCACCTACTACGAGAAGGTCGATAGCCGCGTCGCTGGGCATGGTGAGCCGACCGATGTGCTGCGCGAACTGAATATCCTGATCGATGGCGCGCCTGGCGATGACGGCATTCTGCTGCAGATCTTCACCAACACGGTGATCGGCCCGATCTTCTTCGAGATCATCCAGCGCAAGGGCAATCAGGGTTTTGGCGAGGGCAATTTCAAGGCGTTGTTCGAATCCATCGAGGAAGACCAGCTGCGTCGCGGCGTGATCGCCGAGGAGTGATGCCATGAGCCGCCAATGGATCCACTTTCCCCTGCGTGAGGGCGAGTGCTCGCGTCAGGCGCACTGCGACCTGCCGCAGGGCACCTACGAGCGCGAGATGGGCCGTGAGGGCTTCTTCGGCCCCACCGCGCACCTTCACCACAAGCATCCGCCTACCGGCTGGATCGACTGGGAAGGTCCGCTGCGCCCGCATGCCTTCAACTTCAACGACATTCCCAGCGAGCGCGACTGCCCGCTGGCGGCGCCGCTGACGCTGCACAACGCCGACGTCAAGTTGCGCGTCTGGCGCACTCACGGCGCCATGCGCCATCTGGTACGCAATGCCGATGGCGACGAGCTGCTGTTCGTGCATGAAGGCAGCGGGCATTTCTATTGCGACTTCGGCCATCTGGAGTACCGCGACGGCGACTACCTGCTGATCCCGCGCGGTACCGCCTGGCGTATCGAGGCCAGCACGCCGAGCTACTTCCTGCTGATCGAGAACACCGACGGCGCTTATCAGTTGCCGGACAAGGGCCTTCTCGGACCGCAGGCGATCTTCGACCTGGCGGTGCTAGAGCATCCGCATATCGACGAGGCCTTCAAGGCGCAGCAGGACGAGAATACCTGGCAGATCCGCATCAAGCGGCGCGGCCAGATCAGCACCGTAACCTATCCCTACAACCCGCTGGACGTGGTCGGCTGGCACGGCGACAACACCGTGGTGCGTCTGAACTGGCGCGACATTCGCCCATTGATCAGTCATCGCTACCACCTGCCGCCGTCGGTGCATACCACCTTCGTCGCCAATGGCTTCGTCATCTGCACCTTCACCCCGCGCCCGGTGGAGTCCGACCCCGGCGCGCTCAAGGTGCCGTTCTTCCATAACAACGACGACTACGACGAAGTGCTGTTCTACCACCGTGGCAACTTCTTCAGCCGCGACAACATCGAGCAGGGCATGGTCACCCTGCACCCGTGCGGCTTCCCCCATGGGCCACACCCCAAGGCGCTGAAGAAGAGCCAGGAGGATCCGGCCACCTTCATCGACGAGGTGGCGGTGATGATCGACACCCGCCGCGCCTTGGAAGTGAGCGATGCCGCTGCTGCGGTGGACGTGGCTGAGTACGTCAATTCCTGGCGTGCGCCGGGTACACAAGCTTAAGGGTGGGCACCAATCGTTCCCTCTCCCCTCGGGGAGAGGGTTAGGGAGAGGGGACTTACAACACACCCTCTCCCCCGGCCCCTCTCTCACAAGTGGGAGAGGGGAGAACAGCCCGCACGCGAACAGACGAATAGGGAGGAACCATGAAACTCGCATCACTGAATCAAGGCCGCGATGGCGTGCTGATCGTCGTTTCCCGCGACCTGAGCCGCGCCGTGCGCGTGCCACAAATCGCCGCCACCCTGCAGGCCGCGCTGGACGACTGGGCCGTTGCTCGGCCGAAACTGGAAGCGGTCTATCAACGTCTCAACGACGACTTGGAAGAGGGCGCGTTCGCCTTCGATCAGGCTGTCTGTCACAGCCCCTTGCCACGCGCCTACCACTGGGCCGACGGCAGCGCCTACGTCAACCACGTCGAACTGGTGCGCAAGGCGCGCGGCGCCGAGATGCCGGAAAGCTTCTGGCATGACCCGCTGATGTACCAGGGTGGCGCCGATGCCTTTATCCCGCCGCACGCGCCGATCCGACTGGCAGACGAAGCCTGGGGCATCGATCTGGAAGCCGAGCTGGCAGTGATCACCGACGACGTGCCGATGGGCGCCACGCCAGCCGAAGCGGCCAGGCATATCCGCCTGCTGATGCTGGTCAACGACGTGTCGCTGCGCAACCTGATCCCCGGCGAGCTGGCCAAGGGCTTTGGTTTCTACCAGAGCAAGCCGTCGTCGAGCTTCTCCCCGGTGGCCATCACCCCGGACGAACTGGGCGAAAGCTGGAAAGACGGCAAGGTGCACCGGCCGCTGGTGTCGCATATCAACGGCGAGCTGTTCGGCCAGCCGAACGCCGGTGTGGACATGACCTTCAATTTCCCGACCCTGGTGGCCCACGCCGCCAAGACCCGGCCGCTGGGTGCCGGCACCATCATCGGTTCGGGCACGGTGTCGAACTACGACCGCAGCGCGGGCTCCAGTTGCCTGGCGGAGAAACGCATGCTGGAGATCGTCGAGTCGGGCGAGGCGAAAACGCCGTTTCTGAAATTCGGCGACCGGGTGCGCATCGAGATGTTCGATGCGTCTGGCCAGAGCATCTTCGGCGCCATCGACCAGGTGGTGGAGAAATATGAGTAGCCCGGATGAAATCCGGGAAATTCCCAGGCCAGCCCCGGATTGCATCCGGGCTACGGGGGATGATCGATGCTGAAGCTCTACGGATACTGGCGCTCCAGTGCCGCCTATCGTGTGCGTATCGCCCTCAACCTCAAGGGCCTGGCCTTTGAGTCGGTACCGGTGCATCTGGTCAAGGATGGGGGGCAGCAGCACGGCGCCGACTACCGCTCGCTGAACCCGCAGGGCCTGTTGCCGCTGCTGGTGGATGAGGAAAACGGCGGCGTGCGCATCGCTCAGTCACTGGCGATCATCGAGTACCTTGAAGAGATCTTCCCGCTGCCGGCGCTGTTGCCGGGTGATCCGGCCGAGCGCGCCCAGGTACGGGCGCTGGCGCTGCATCTTGCCTGCGACGTGCACCCGCTGAACAACCTGCGCGTGCTGCAGTACCTGAGCGGTGAGCTGGGCGTCTCCGACGACGCGAAGAACGCCTGGTACCGGCACTGGGTCGCGCTCGGCCTGGCGGCGGTGGAGGAGGGTCTGGCTGCATTCGACGGGCGCTTGTCGCTCGGCGAACGCCCTGGATATCTGGAGGCCTGCCTGATCCCACAGCTGTATAATGCGCGCCGTTTTAACTGTGACCTTGCCGCGTACCCACGCATTGTCGCCATGGCGGCGCGCTGTGAACCCCTGGAGGCCTTCCGACTGGCCGCACCGGAGGTACAAGCCGACGCTCAGTGACACCTTCGGCTTCATCCAAGCCTTGCATTCCGCTGCGCCACAAGTGCGGCGGGTTCGATTCCGTCACAGATAAAAACAAACAGGTGACGCATGACCCGTGAAAAACCCAAGAACCTCTGGCTCTCGCGCTGGGGTTTCATCCTCGCTGCAACCGGCTCGGCCGTCGGCCTGGGCAATATCTGGAAATTCCCCTACATCACCGGCGAATACGGCGGCGGCGCCTTCGTGCTGATGTACCTGGCGTGCATCCTGGCCATCGGTATTCCGGTGATGATGACCGAGATCGCCATCGGCCGCCGTGGCCGTGGCAGCCCCATCGATGCCATCAGCCGGGTGGTGCGCGAGAATGGCGGCAACCCGCTGTGGAAGGCGGTTGGCGGGATGGCCATGCTCGCCGGTTTCATGATCCTGTGCTTCTACGTGGTCGTTGCCGGTTGGGCCTTCGCCTATACGTGGAAGATGCTCGACGGCTCGCTGGCCGCCACCAGCGTCGAAGCACTCGGTGGCGTGTTCGAGGCGCACAACGCCAACCCCTGGCAACTGGGCGGCTGGAGCGTGTTGGTGGCGTTGCTGACCTTGTGGATCGTGGCCAAGGGTGTGCAGCAGGGCATCGAGAACGCGGTGCGCTGGATGATGCCGGGCCTGGCCCTGATGCTCGTCGCGCTGGTCGGCTATGCCTTCACCAGCGGCAGCTTCGATGCCGGTTTCGCCTTCCTCTTCCATTTCGATGCCTCGAAGATCACCGGCGAGGCGCTGCTGGCGGCGCTGGGGCATGCCTTCTTCACCCTCAGCCTGGCCTCGGGCGCCATTCTCACCTATGGCTCCTACCTGCCCGATGGCCAGTCCATCGCCCGCACCACCTTCATGGTCGCCATCTGCGACACCCTGGTGGCGCTGCTCGCCGGCCTGGCGATCTTCCCGATCATCTTCGCCAACGGCATGAGCCCGAGCGCCGGGCCGGGGCTGATTTTCATGAGCCTGCCGTTGGCCTTCCAGCAGATGCCGTTCGGCACCGTGTTCGGCGTGTTGTTCTTCGCCATGGTGTCGATCGCCGCGCTGACCTCGGCGATCTCCATGATCGAAGCCACCGTGGCTTACCTGAACGAGAAGCACGGCATCAGCCGTTTGCGCGCGGCAATCGGTGCTGGCGCGGTGCTGCTGGTGATCAGCCTGCTGGCCATGCTGTCGTTCAACCTGCTGGCGGGCTGGACGCCGCTGGGCAAGAACTTCTTCGACTGGCTCGATTACCTGACCTCGCGCTGGATGATGCCGCTCGGGGGCATCTTCATGGTGGTGCTGGCTGGGTATGCACTGCGCTGCGACATCCTGCGCGAAGAACTGAACCTGCCGCCGGCCGGCTATGCCCTGTGGCTGTTCATGGTGCGTTATGTCAGCCCGGTGCTGATCCTGGTGGTGTTCCTCCATGCGCTGGGCTGGCTGATGTTCGACCCGGTGGCGCAGTGGTACTGGATAGCCGGCGCCATGGGCCTGCTGGCAATTGTCGGTGAGCTGGCGCGGCCTCGCGTGGTGAGCGTTCTGGCCAGTCGCTGAGCCGTAATGCATGTCCGCTCAAGGCGCAGCTTCGGCTGCGCCTTTTGCGTTTGATGAGGAGCTGGCGGCAAACCGCCAGTGCGGCGCCCGGTTTGAGCGGATTATTGCCGTTGCTTCCGGGCGAGCGCCCGATACTGTCTATAGTTCCTGAACCTCTCTGGCCAAATGCCTGCATCAAGCACTGGGGCTTCGCTGCCGATAGCCTTCACGTAGCCAGGCTATCGCTGGCAAGGCCAGCTCAGCTGCTGGGAGTACCTGTTCTGGCCAGCCTGGGCCTGGCACAGGGGTTGCCTTGTTTACCGGTCAAGTCGCGCCCAAGAGCGCGTTCGAATAAGAAGAATCCTGGAGTGCCTTATGTTCGAATCTGCCGGACGCCTGTTGGCCAACCTTTCCGTTGGCAAAAAATTGATCTGTGGCTTTGGCCTGGTGTTGCTGCTGACAGCGGCGATGACGGGTATCGGTTTTCTCGCCGTGCAAGCCGTCCTCCTCGGTCATAAACAGGTAGGGGAGTTGGCCGAGATCAATATGGAGGTGCTTCAGGCTCGCCGTCTGGAGCGCAACTTCGCCATCGAGCAGACCCCTGAGAGCGCGGCGCGAGTGCGCGAAAGCCTGAATAAGGTGCTGGCCTCCCTGGAGCAATTCGGCCAGGCCACCGGCCTGGCCGATGGCGAGCGCATCCGTACCATGCAGCAGGCCGTTGCTGAGTACATGAAGCAGTTCGACAGCTATGTCGACCTGCAGGACAAGGCGCGTTCGGCCCGTCAGGACATGAGCACCGCAGCGGGGGAAACGCGCGATCAATTCGAGGTGATCGAACTGGACATGTACGACGCCGTCCGCGAGCTGCGCCTGCAGGGCGACCGACTGCGTGGCAGCGATCCGCTCACCCTGGCCGAGACCGCATCCGGCCTGAGCAAGCGCATGCTCGACCTGCGCAGCCAGGAGAACCTGTACATCATCGATGGCTCGGCCGAGGCCCCGGAAGAGTGGAACTACATCAGCGAAGACCTGCAGACCGTGGCGCGCAGCCTGATGGTCTGGCTGAACGACGAACAGAAAGCCTCGATCGAAAAAGCCTTGCAGGCACTGACGGTCTATCAGCGCTCCTTCCAGTACTACCAGCAGTTGCGTGAGCAGAACAAATCGACGGAAAGCGCCATGATCGAGCGTGCGCGTTCGGTCATCAGCCTGGCCAAGGCCGCTCAGACCAGCGCCGATGAGGCCATGATCGCCGATAGTCACCGCGCGCAACTGATGCTCGGGGTAATGGGCGCGGCGGCTATCGTGCTCGGCCTCTGCGCGGCGCTGCTGATCACCCGCCTGATCGTCGTGCCCCTGCGCCAGACCGTGGGTTTTGCCGAGCGCATCGCCGCCGGCGACCTCAGCCAGGACATTCCGCAGAACCGCCGCGATGAGCTGGGGCAATTGCTCGCTGCCATGCAGGGCATGACCAGCAGCCTGCGTACGCTGGTCGGGCGTATTGGTGGTGGTGTCGGGCAGATCGCGGCCGCCGCCGAGCAGCTGTCCAGCATCACCGCGCAGACCAGTGCCGGAGTGCAGACGCAGAAACTGGAAACCGAGCAGACCGCCACTGCCATGCACCAGATGGCCGCCACCGTGCAGGAGGTGGCGCAGAACGCCGAGATGGCCTCGCACGCCGCGCAGGATGCCGACCGTGAGGCGCAGCAGGGCAATCGCGTCGTGCAGCAGGCGGTGGATCAGGTCGACAGTCTGGCGGCCGAGGTGGAGCAGTCAGCCGAAGCCATTGCCGCGCTGGATCGCGAGAGTGGTCGCATCAGCAGTGTGCTGGAGGTGATTCGCGGCGTCGCCGAACAGACCAACCTGCTCGCCCTCAATGCCGCCATCGAAGCGGCGCGAGCCGGCGAGCAGGGGCGTGGTTTCGCCGTCGTGGCCGATGAGGTGCGGGCACTGGCCAAGCGCGCCCAGGACAGCACCGAAGAAATCGAGGGCCTGATCGCGGGCTTGCAGCGCATGGCCAAAGGCGCGGTGCAGCAGATGGACAGCAGCCGCGAGCTGACCCGGCGTACCGTCGAGCTGGCCGGGCAGGCGGGGGATGCGCTGGGCCGTATCACCCAGGCCGTCAGCACCATCGAGCAGATGAACCAGCAGATCGCCGCAGCTGCCGAGGAGCAGAGTGCGGTGGCCGAGGCGATCAACGAGAGCGTGACGCGCGTGCGCGACATCGGTGAGCAGAGCGCAGCGGCCAGCCAGCAGACGGCGGCGTCCAGCGCCGAGCTGGCGCGCCTGGGTGGCGAGTTGCAGGGCCTGGTGCGGCAGTTCCGCACCTGATCCTCAGCCCAGGTGGAAGCCCCCGTCGATGGGGATGATGGCGCCGGTCATGTAGGCACCGGCGCTGCCCGCCAGGCTCAGCGCCAGTGCGGCCATTTCCTCTTCACGGCCCCAGCGCTTCATCGGGATCACCGCCGTATCGGCGGCCAGCGCCGCTTCATCCTCGGCGATGAAGCGGGTCATTTTGCTCGGGAAGCGCCCTGGCGCGATCACATTGACGTTGATGTGCTCACCCACCAGCTCCTTGGCCAGCATGCGTGACAGCTGGTGCAGCGCGGCTTTGCTCGGGCCATAGGCGTAGGCCTGTTCGCCCATGGCGCTGATGCCGGCCACCGAGCCGATGTTGATCACTCGCGCCGGGCAGTCCGCCGAACCAGCCTTGCGCAGCAGCGGCAGCAGTTGCTGGATGCAGCCGAACACCGAGGTGACGTTGAGCTGCATGACTTTTTCGAAGCCCTTGGCCGGGTAACTTTCCAGCGGCGCACCCCAGGTGGTGCCGGCGTTGTTGACCAGAATATCCAGCTTGTCGATGCGCCCGTTCAGTTCGGCAGCCAGTGCCTGTACGCCTTCCTCGCTGGAGAGGTTGGCGGCCATCCCGGTGCACTGGCCCAGGGCTGATAGTTCGGCGGCAGTCTGCGCGCAGGCTTCGCCATCACGGGCGCAGACATAGACGTGGGCGCCGGCTTCGACGAAGGCCTTGGCGATCATCAGGCCGATGCCACGGGTACCACCGGTGACCAGGGCGGTGCGCCCGGCAAGGGAAAAGTAGGGATGCATGCAATGGCCTCGCTGAGTGATGAGGCCTTCACCCTAGAGGCTGGCTGTCGGGAAAGCAGGCATCATTGCCGGCCGAAATGACACCTCATGCGTTTTTCTGGTCGCGGTTAAAGCCCCTCCCACGCAATCAGAACTCTGTGGGAGGGGCTTCAGCCGCGACCCGCCATCTGCACATCCAGCACGCGAATACGCGCCGGCTCCGGGTAATGCCAGTGCACGTCGAGATCCCAGAAGCGCGCGCCATAGCGCCGTTCGGGTTGTGGTTGCTGATAAGCCGGGCGCGGATCCTGCGCCAGACACTGTTCGATCAGCGCCACCAGGGGTTCACCCAGACGCTGTCCGTGGCTTCGAGCGGCTGCCAGGGCGTCGTCCTGCCAGTCCACCGGAATCAGCGGTGGCGGTGCGTCAGCCATGCCGTTGTGCGCATCCGCCACGCTGTCGGCGTAAGGCACGTAGGGCTTGATGTCGAGTACTGGGGTGCCATCGAGGAGGTCGATGCCCGACAGATGCAGGCGGCCCGGTTCCACGCGTTCCAGGCGTACCACCGACTGGCCGATGCCGTTGGGACGATGGGTGGCACGGGTGCTGAATACGCCGACGGATTGGTTACCGCCCAGACGCGGAGGGCGCACCTTCAGGCGTGGCTTGTCTTCCAGTGCCTGGTGGAAAAGGAACAGCAACCAGACGTGGCTGACCTGTTCCAGACCCTGCACGGCTTCGCCCTGATCGAACGGCGGCAGCAGTTCCAGCACGCCGCGTGCGGCCGGAGCCAGGTGTGGCTGACGGGGGATGGCGAACTTTTCCTTGAAGCAGGAACGGACGATACCGACCGGAGAAACCTGATGCTGCATGCTGACCTGCTTAGCGACGGTTGACCGGCGCGCCGTATGCTTCCCGGCAGCCGGCGTCGCGGAAGGGACCGGTAAAACGCTCCCAGCCGTCGCCTGGGCTGGTCTGGGCGCAGGTCAGGTGGCCGTCGACCTTGCTCTGCCAGAGAAAGAAGGGCGCAGGCGCGGCGAAGCCGGGCAGGCTGAGCGCGAGCAGGGCAGTGAGTAACAGCGTACGCATGGGGGCTCCTGTGCGGATAGCGTCTAGGGCGGGTGTAACCCGACGGATAGGCTATGGCGGGTTGCACCCGCCCTACGGCTAAGGCATTTAGAGGCTTAGCCTACTACAGCCCGCTTCAGAAGCGTTCCTTCTCGCCCAGGTAGCGCCACTGTCCGGCTGGCAGTTTGGCCATCGGCACGCCGCCGACGCGGATGCGCCTCATCGCCTTGATATGCAGGCCCAGCGCCTTGCAGAGCTGTTGCAGCAGATCGGGAGCGGGGTTCTTCAGGGCGAAGCGCAGGCGCTGCTCGCTCTGCCAACTGGCCTTGCACGGCGGAAACTGCGTGCCCTTGTGGATCAAGCCCTTCTTCAGCCGTTCGAAGATGCTGGCCGGCAGTTCGCCGGTGACATCGACCAGATACTCCTGTTCCAGCTTGGCGCCGTCCTCGCGCAGCTTGCGCTGGGCGCGCCAGTCCTGGCTGAGGATCACCAGGCCGCTGGCGCCGTGCTGCAGTGGCAGGCTCTGCTCCTGGCGCAGGAAATGGCCATGCAGGATGCGTTGCGCATGCGGGTCTTCTTCCCAGTGGTGCTCGCGCATTAGCAGATGCTGCAGCTGTGCAGCGCTGGTGCCCGCCGGGCAGTGCACCAGCAGCGTCACGGGCTCTACCGCTTCAAGCGTGGCATCGGGGTGCAGCTCGACGCGCTGATCCTCGACCTTGAACTGCGGCGCCTCGACTACCTGACCGTCTACCGTCACCCAGCCGCCAGTGATGTACAGATCGGCCTCGCGGCGCGAGCAGCCGAAGAGTTCGATGACGCGTTTGGACAGGCGGGTGGGTTCGCTCATGGTGGTGCTCGATAAAAAGAAGGGCATTGTACCGGCAAGGCGCCGGGGTGGCCGGAAAGAAAAAGCCCCGCGTACGGCGGGGCTCTTCAGGCGGGCGTTGGATCAGACCAACTCGCCCCACATATCGTACTCGTCGGCATCGACGATGCGCACGCGCACCTTGTCGCCCGGCTTGACGTTGGTGGAGTCGATGAACACGCTGCCGTCGATCTCCGGGGCATCGGCCCAAGAGCGCGCCACGGCGCCTTCGCCGTCCACTTCGTCGACCAGCACGTCCATCTCCAGGCCGATCTTGGCCTGTAGGCGCGCGGAGCTGATAGCCTGCTGGTGCGCCATGAAGCGCTCCCAACGCTCCTGCTTGACGTCGTCAGGCACCACGTCCAGGCCCAGGTCATTGGCGGGGGCGCCTTCTACTGGCGAGTACTGGAAGCAGCCAACGCGGTCGAGCTGCGCTTCGGTCAGCCAGTCCAGCAGGTACTGGAAGTCTTCTTCGGTCTCGCCGGGGAAGCCGACGATGAAGGTGGAGCGAATGGTCAGCTCAGGGCAGATCTCGCGCCACTTCTTGATGCGTGCCAGGGTCTTGTCTTCGAAAGCCGGGCGCTTCATCGACTTGAGCACTTTTGGGCTGGCGTGCTGGAAGGGGATGTCCAGATACGGCAGCAGCTTGCCAGCCGCCATCAGCGGGATCACGTCATCGACGTTGGGGTAGGGGTAGACGTAGTGCAGGCGCACCCACACGCCCATCGACGACAGCGCCTCGCACAGTTCGAGCATGCGTGTTTTCACAGGCTGGCCGTTCCAGAAGTCGAGCTTGTACTTCAGATCGACGCCGTAGGCGCTGGTGTCCTGGCTGATCACCAGCAGTTCTTTCACGCCGGCCTTGACCAGGCGCTCGGCTTCGCTGAGCACATCGCCCACCGGGCGGCTGACCAGCTTGCCGCGCATGGATGGGATGATGCAGAAGCTGCAGGTATGGTTGCAGCCTTCGGAAATCTTCAAATAAGCGTAGTGGCGTGGGGTCAGCTTGATGCCCTGCGGCGGCACCAGGTCGATCAGCGGGTTGTGCTCGGTCTTCGGCGGGATGACCTCGTGCACCGCATTGACCACCTGCTCGTACTGCTGCGGGCCGGTGACGGCCAGCACGCTCGGGTGCACGTCGCGGATGCTGTCTTCTGCCACGCCCATGCAGCCGGTGACGATCACCTTGCCGTTTTCCGCCAGGGCTTCACCGATGGCGTCCAGCGACTCGGCCTTGGCGCTGTCGATGAAGCCGCAGGTGTTGACCACCACCACGTCGGCATCCTGGTAGGTCGGTACGATCTCGTAACCTTCCATGCGCAGTTGGGTCAGGATGCGTTCGGAGTCGACGGTCGCTTTCGGGCATCCGAGCGAGACGAAGCCGACTTTCGGGGTGGCGGTGGACATGCGGGCTAACCTCTAACGGGCGCCTTGTGGGCGCCTCTGATCAAAAAGTGCGCAATTCTAGCGGCGGATCGGGCACTTGACCAGAGGCGCTTTCACCTCAATTACGCCCGGGCAGCATGCGCGTCAGGGTGTTATCGCGTACGACGTAATGGTGATACAGCCCTGCGACTGCGTGCAGGCCGATCAGCCAGTAACCGGCGCTGCCCGCCAGCTCGTGCAGTTCCTTGATTTGCCCAGCCAGTGCCTTGTCCGGGCCGATCAGCGCCGGCAGCTCCAGGCCGAAGAAGGGGATGGGCTTGCCGGCGGCGCTGAGGATCAGCCAGCCGGCCAATGGCGCGCCAATCATCAGGGCATACAGCGCCAGGTGCATCAGCTTGGCGATCAGGTGCTGCCAGCTCGGTGGTGCGGGCTCGATGGCCGGAGTAGGGCTGAGGGCGCGTGCCAGCAAACGTAGCCAGACCAGAGCGAATACGCTCAGGCCAAGCATGAAGTGCCATTGCTTGAGCAACTCACGGGTGTCGCTGCCCTTGGGAAAATTGCCCTTGAGTTCGATGCAGGCGTAAACGGCGGCGATCAGGATCAGCATCAGCCAGTGCAGGCCAATGGACAGGCTTCCATAGCGTGGTGGGGTGATCTTCCAGTTCATACAGGCTTCCTCGGTCAATGTCCTGCATCTGCGGCAGGTACTCCAAGGATAGGCCGGTCTGGCTTAAGCGAAGCTGAGGAAGATCAATAGCCGGAAACGAAAAAGGCCACTCGATTGAGTGGCCTTTTTCTGAAGGTGGTTGCGGGAGCAGGATTTGAACCTACGACCTTCGGGTTATGAGCCCGA
>NZ_JBMDJU010000046.1:0-12967 GCF_057809355.1 Pseudomonas sp. FG29
CGTACTTCTTCATGACCTCCTGCCAGCTCAGATGCTCGATGTAGGTGCTGCTGAGCCGAAGGTGAGCTGCAGACAAGTTCTCCTCCAGTCTTAGCAGGTTGAGCCCGGGCGGCGTTGTGGTCGCGGTGCCGTAGGTCTGGCCATCCACGCGGCCACCGAAAGCGCTCTGCTGCAGGTAGTAGAACCTGGCTGCACGCTGGATGTCGGTCAGTGTCTCCGGCCGAGTGATCTGCAGCCACTTGAAGACCTGGCGGCTGCTAAGCGCCCACTTGAATTGCCTGACGAACTCCTCCAAGTGGTTCTGTACCACCCTGTAGAGGTTCACCAACTCGCCGTTCACATCGTTCAGCACCTCCACCTCCGCCGGTACCGGCCGGAGGAAGAACAGCGCTGCGCCTCCGGCGAACGGCTCGACGTAGCAGCTGTGCTGAGGGAACAAAGGGAATATCCGGTCTGCAAGGCGGCGCTTGCCACCTATCCAGGGGATGATCGGTTGTGCGGACATGGAGCCTCCTGATGGCTTGGTGCGCTCGATGGCGGTTGCAAGAGGCTCTCGGCCTTCAGGTGGTTCAGTGTCCGGCAGCGCGGACACTTGATCTGGAGTTCGGTGAATCCACTGGCGGTTGCCAGCTTGCGGCCACAGTGGCCGCAACGAATGTCTTGCATATTCTGCAAACCTTTTGTGCTTCTGGTAGGCTCCCCGCCGCTCACGCGTGAGCAGGGGGCCTCGGCTGGCTTGCAGGCCTGATCTGCAGGTCGGCGATCAGCACAGGTGTTCCCGCACCTGGACTGATCGCCCTCTTCTTATTGCATCGACTGGGCGAACCAGCGCTCCGGCGGCAGCATCCACAGATGCTGCGGTGTCACACGCCGCAGAGACTCCTGTCGGAACCAAGGCTCCCCCGCCTGATCGGCGGCCCAGGCCACCAGCTCCGAGCAGAACCATGCATCATCCTCCTGCCAGTCACGGCGCAGGCCGAGGCCTGCGATGGCAGTCCAGTCGTAAGGCTTGCCGATCTGGCTTCTGGCCACATCAATGATCGCTTCCGGGTTGTTCGCTGGCAGGTCTACCAGGCAGTACGCCGAGGCCCGCTGGATGGCATACGACTTGGCTACCTGCCTCACCCCTTCCAGCGCGACGGCCTCGATCACATGAGACCCTGACACCAGAGCCACATGGCTCCAGCGTGACCAGGTAACCGCACGGATCAGGCCGCTGAACGGGTGGCGCGTGGTACTGAACAGCAGTTGAATGCTCGCCATCGCTATGCCCCCGAATTGTTACCGACACCCGCAACGGCGGCATCTATTCCAGCTATGGTCTGCTCGGTGAGCTGCTGGGCCAATGCGACCTGGTCGGTGGCCATCAAGGTGCGGACTTGTTCTTTCGCCGCAAGACGTGTGGCACGCAGCAGCTCCAGAGCGGCGGTGTACTGTGCAGCCTCCTGCAGGATGCTATCGGCTGCCTGCTGTGCCGTACGGCCGTTGATGGCCCAGGCGGCGACCATGGCAGGCACTTCGCCCTGATAGTCAGCAGCGGCGAACTGCTCGGCCTGCAGCCGGGCGCGGTCATACTCCACGGCGCGAAGCGGGTCGCCTGCGACGGCGCGACGGGCTCGATCAGCAGCCGCATCAATACGAGCACACAGATCGAACTCGGTGGGAATGTAGACGGTGCTGGCCAGCACAGGATTGCCGTCTCCGTCCGCTTCAAGTTGTCGGCCGGCTAGCTCGATGTACCGCTCTTTGGTGATTTTGACGACGGGCTGTCCAATAGCATCGCCTGTAACGTTGCCGGGGTATAGACCCTTGGTCGCGGGGCAGAAGAAGTATTCCATGTCATTTACCCAGTGAGATGTAGAAAGCCTGTTGCGCGCCCGTTGGCGTGCCGCTGCTCGTCGCCGCGTCGAGCGAGACGGTCAAAGTACTGAGGCTGGTGGGGAAGGTGTTAACCGGGAATGAGTCACTGACGATTGCATTGCGCTTGTAATTGCCCACAGCCCCCCAGTGTTCAGTTGGGTAGGCGTGTGCCAGCGTGACGGTAGTTGTTCCGCCCGTTGAGTTGGTTGTGATGTCGGCATAGCCCCAGTTTGCGATCAGCCCGCCGAGCCATGTTGGCAGCGCGATGTAACCATTCACGGCAAGCAAGCATGAGAAGCCCTGACGCAATTTTTTCGGCGTCACTGCAACGTTATCCAGAGCCCCGGACTCAACTTCGTCCTGCGTGGCGATGCGTAGCACACCACGTAGCAACTCAGTGGCGTTCGCTGCTGTTGAGCGCAGGGCTTGGAATACGCGCAGCGGAGACATCCAGCGCTTGGTTGCAGTTCCGGCTTCCGCTTCTGGCAGCGTTGCCTCATCGTCGCCCGTAACCAATACCGTCCACGTTGACCACGCACTACCAGACCACTGGCTGCGCTTGTAGACGTTTCCGAACGAATCCATGAAGAGCTGGTGTCTACCACCAGAGCTACCCCGCTCATA
Organism: Pseudomonas sp. FG29; assembly: GCF_057809355.1. Taxonomy (NCBI): domain Bacteria; kingdom Pseudomonadati; phylum Pseudomonadota; class Gammaproteobacteria; order Pseudomonadales; family Pseudomonadaceae; genus Pseudomonas; species Pseudomonas sp. FG29. The sequence goes on from NZ_JBMDJU010000046.1 coordinate 2,485, forward strand.
GTGCTGCACGGTGCCGATCATGCCGACAGCCGGAGGCGTGCCAAGCGTTGAGGCGGTGACGATGAAGACGCCATTGATAACCAAGGTGTCGATGTTCGCAGCCGGCGCTGCAGCCGACGCGACGCCGGCCTGACCTAGCGCGACGGCGTCGGCAATGCCATAGCCAGCCAAGGTGGTCGGGTTGCTCCCGCCGGTCACCCGCCCACGCTTATCGACCGAAACAGAACGATAGGTGCCAGCTACTACACCCGATGGGCCAGCGACGATCTCAAAAGTCAGGGCGGTGGTTCCGAGCACAATGGGGGCGTCGGTTACCAGTTGCCAAATGCTGTCGCCCTGGTTCGCGCCCTGCTCAACTGTCACTAGCAGCCCTGGCGTAACCTCGATGCTGGCATCGGCATCCTGGGCACGTGACCAGGCACCGGCTGCAACAACGTAGATACCGTTGGTCTTCGCATCGGCCTGATCCTTCACCAGGGCACGGTCGCCGGCCGCAAGAGCCACACCGTCAATGGTGAGCAAACCAGACAGCGCGCCCAGGTTGGCAGTTGTAGCCACCTTGACGCTGTTCTTGGCATCGAGCTTGGCCAGTTCAGTCTTGACATGATCAAGGACGAAAGCGCGGGAGGCCATCACTACCGTGTTGTCCACCACCAGATTAACGATGGCGGCGTTGCTGGTCTGGAAGATGGCGGTGACATAGAACTGCTTGGATGAGCCCGAATCCAGGATGGGCTTGACGCTCTCCGGGTACTTGCCGATGGAGTAGAGAATGCCGGTATCAGTGAAGATGCCGACCTCGCGAATCGTCCAGCCGCCTACTTCCGGAGGCAGGAATGCCTCTGCGTTGAGCCAGGTCGGATTATCCTCATCCTGCAGGAGCGCATTAATCGCCTGGCGGTGGGTCTCGCGGCGCAGTGCTGTGGCGTCCGGGCCTGGGTTATAGACAGCGCCATTGCCATCTCCAACCGCCATGTGAGTGAGTTTGATCGGCACCTGGTTGGCCTTGCACTGGGCCTCATAGGCCAGGCCAGCGTTGGTGAGGATGGTATAGAACTCCTGAGCCATCATGCCTCCAGCGGGTAGATAACAGTGCGCTCGATGCTGTGCAGCCCCGCACCGATGAATACCGGGTTGGTCTGCTCGATGCCATCGAGCTGTAAGGGATAAATAGTGGTGTGCTCGCCGCTGAGTATCGCGGCGGCGATCACCGGCACGGCAGAGCTATTGGTCAGAGATACCGTCAGCGAGTCGAGGCGCGAGCGCTTGTTCTTGTATTCCAGGATCAACGTGTTGAGGGCCTCATAGGTGGCATCGTCGATACCCCGATCCACCAGGTCGACGTCGACACGGAAGTAGTACGGCTCACCGCCGTACTCAAACCACTCCAACACCCGCCCTTCAAGGCCCAGCGTCACCAACACCTGCTCGACCGCCCAGCCAGTGCCCTTGAATCGGTGCAGCTCCACAGCGCGCTTGATCAGACTGCGGCGCTCCTGGACGGTACGGGCAAAGCGCCAACCCTCCAGCCCGGAAACATGAAACTGGTCAGCCAGGTATGGCAGTACCTGAGCCGGCACCACGTCGATCAGGTAGACCAACATGGCGTTGATATCGAGGCTGGCCATCTCTTCCTGGAGCAGTTCGCAGAGCAGCGTGAAGCGCTCGTCGCTGGCCAGGGCGGGAGGTAGCTGCAGGTCAGCCATGTGCTGCCCCAAACAGCGGTAGGGAAATCTCCGTACAGTTGGCCCATTCATGGCCTTCCACAGTGCGATAGGCCGGCGAGGCGAGATGCACGCGATACACGCCGCTCACCTGCAGCTTGGCAATGATCTGCTCCGGTACGATATCGACGCCCATGCGGGCTCGAAGAGTGGCGGTGTAAGCCACCGCTGCAGCCTGAGCTGCGGCCAGCGTGGTTTCCTCGTCAGCGTCCTCGTACAGCTCCAGGCTGGCATCGAGCACAAACGGTACTTCCACCGGGAGCTTGGCTGAAACCTTGTCCGTGAGTGGCCGCTTCTTCTTCGGGCTGATGTTGGCTTGCACCAAGGCCAGTAGCTCAGCGCTGGGCAGGCCGGTCTTCGTCAATGGGTAGACCCATACCTCGCCATCAGGCACGGTCGGGTCTTGCTCGCCACCGCGAACTGCCACATCAACGATGTCCTGGTGGGCGGCACGGGCATGGTAGATATACCCGCCCTCGGTGCCGGCAGTGCTGAAACTCTCCGGTGCCAGGATGATGCGCTCGATATAGGGCTCGTCCTCTTCCTGTTCAGCACCATCGGCTGATACGGTCATGTTTCGGGTCGTTATGCCCTCAATCGGAGGGGCGACCACGGTTGAAACCTGCCCCAGCGCCCAGCCGTTGCCGACCTCACCGGGCGTCTCGCAAATAATGGTGGCGCTGCCCTCCAACTGGCCCGCCGGAATGCTCAGGGGAGACTCGGTATAGAAGAACAACTTGCCATCAAGCGTCGCCACACGGGTGCCGGCCTTGAGGATGACTGCGCTGGCCTGAACGGATGGCAGCGTAAATACCTGGGTACAGCGCGCTGGCTGCGCCTGCAGGCGCGGTGTGCCGACCAGCTCTCCCAGGTAATCGAGGATCGGCCCGCCGGAGAAACGCACCAGGAGCTTTTCGCCCGCGTTCTGGATGGCGGACAGGGCCAAAGTCTTGGCGTAGGCAATCTGGTCGATGAACAGGCGCTCGATCTGCGCGGGGTAAAGCGTCTTGCCGCTCTTGGCCTCGTAACGGGCAACTAGGTCGGCCTCGATGGCGGCGGGGTCGATCTTCACGAACTCAGGTGGCGTTGGCATAGGGCACCTCGGTCTGCTGTACAACGCCGCCTGCCACCTGCCACTTCACGCGCAGGGTGACGTGGCTGCCGTCGATCTGCGCCTCAACCTGAACCACCTCCATGCGCGGCTCCCACAGGCGCAGCGCAGTCACAGCCTCGCGCACCAGGTGCGGCACCACCCGGTTGACGGGCCAGTCGATGTAGTTGTGCAGGTCGCTGCCGAACTCGGGGCGGTGTGGGTCGCTGCCACGCGGCGTGGTGAGGATGATGCGGATGGCCTGGTCGATATCGCTCAGGCCCTGCACCGCCTCACCGGCCGTGCCGAGGGCCGGCTGCCAGTGGGCGGAGGTGATGCTGGTGTAGGCGATGGGCGTAGTCATGCGCCCATAATGAGAAAGCCGGCAGGCGCCGGCTTTTAATCAGGTTTAAAGAGAACTGCACGGGCTATAGATCATTGTTTCCGGCGTTATCTGCCACTCTGGCTGGGTGAAAGTACAGCCGCTTTGTGTCACCAGTTTCAGGGTGCTCATAGACATCGAAGTCATCTAGACCGAAAGCAGTGGACTCCTGCAATCTGTAGCCGTCCTTAAGTAGCTGGTTCCGACAATCAATCAGTGCTGGAGTACCAAGCATATAGCCAAGATAGAAGCCTCCCATGGTGCCGTTCACCTCTGACTCCACGACCGCTCCTTCTGCAGCTGCCCAAGTGCAGTTTTTACCCTTGAAGATGCGATCTAGTTCGGAAATAGCCAGGTCGAGTAGCTTTCTAAGCTGTTCTTCACTATTAGCCTGGATACTCAGGCTCAAAGATCTTGGGTTTTCCACGTGTCCGCCCTCGCGCTACGCCTATGATCTTTGAAGGTTAAGAGATTGAACCGTCTGCATCTACCGGTTAGTGGGTGTGGTGGTTCGAATTGCCGCCAGCATCCATGATCGTGCCGGTTGCGTTGACGTCGCCATTAACCTGCAGGTTGCCCTGCAGGGTTGTCTGCGCAGCGTCCAGGGTCACTGCCGGGGCTTTCACGGTCACCGGAGCCCCAGTCTCCACACTTAACCCCTGGCCACACTTGAGCGTGGTCGCCCCCACGCAATCCACCGCCAGCACATGCGCCGCCCGGTTGTAGGTCACCACCGTGCCGTCGCTGAAGCGCACGTAGTTGGTGTCCTGGTCGACCACGGGCGGCGGCTCGGCGGTCGAGTAAACTCCGCCCAGGTACACACCGCCGACGCCGTCGGCATCGAGCAGCACCGCCACCTGTTCGCCCAGCTCCGGCAGCAGCGGCCGGCTCTTCGTGCCCTGGGTGTGCCGTTGCGGTACGTTGAGCCAGTAGCTCTGCACCCCGTCGCGCTCATCCAGGCGCACGCGGATGCGGCAGCCCTTGTAATCCACGGCGCTGACTTCACCGTACTCCAACTCGACAGGCATGCTGCCTCCTATGCGGTGGCCACCGCCGAGCCGGAGTCGATGCCATAGGCGATCAGCTCCTGGTCGGGCTTGGTGGCATCCAGGGTGAGAGAAATAGCAGGCGCAGTAACCCGGCAGACTTGCTGCTCCGAGCTGTAGCCACCGGAGCGGGTAAAGCGGTGTCGACTGTTCACCACCAGGTAGTTGCCTCCGAGCACGCCCGGCGCCTGCAGGCCCAGCACACTGCCGCTGACCACATAGGGCCGGCCCATCATCGACCAGTTGCCCGTGGTGCGTTCGCGGTTGGCTCTGGCCACTTCGGCCTTGGCCTTCGCCTTGGCCACCTCGGCAGAGACGCTGCGCGAGCGGCGCTTGCGGGTGTCGGCACTGGTGGTCTTGCCGCTGGCACTGCTGGGCACGGCCACCGTCTGGCCATTCTCGACGGTGTAGCTGACCAACTGCTTGGTGGCCGGGTCTTTGTGCTTGACCGTCGCCTTGGCCGGCACTTGCTTGATCTGGTCACGCAGGCGACCGCCTGCCAGATCCTTCAGCGTGAGGGTGGCCACCGGAGCCGCCGCTGCCAGATCCGCGATGGCATGGAAGGCGAGCGTGCTGCCAACCACCTTGAAGGCGTAGTCATACTCTTCGGCCAGCTTGGCCAGGAAGGCCAGGTCGCCTTCCTGCTGGGTCAGCCTATCCAGCTTGATCGGCTCGATCTTGCCCACCAGCCGCAGGCCCTGGCGCGCAGCCACCTGGGCAGCGACTGCCGCCAAGGTGGTGTTCTCGTAGGCCCGGTGCTGCTGGGTACGCACCGCCGAGTTGATGCTGGCGGCCAGGGCGCGAATGGTCACCACCGAAGGCGCCAGGTCAATCTCGATGTCATCGATCTCGAAGCTGCCCAGGGCGCGAGGCGCGTGGCCGGCCCAACCGACCGAGAGTGTCAGTGTGTCGCCGTGCCCCGGATACCAAGCGTCGATCCACTTGCCATCAACATCCTCCAGCACGACATTCAACGAGTCCGATTCGCCCGCCAGGAAGTCCTGGTACTCCAACTCCAGGATGTGCTCGCTGACATCGCGAGTGATGTTGCGGTTCTGGTAGCTCAACGAGTAGTACGCGCTGGGCACCTGGTTTTCGGTCAACGCATCCACGGCGGCAGATCCTCAGTGGCGGCTTCGACATCGAGCAGCGGAATGCGTAGCTCCAAGCCGGCCGGCAGCGCCATGGCCAGCGGCACATGCGGGTTGGCTCGGATGATCGGGTCATAGCGGTAGGCCGAGCCGTAGTAACGGTAGGCGAGCTGATCCCAGCGCTCACCCTCGGTGGTGATGTGCGGAATGTAGGTGTCGGCCATCAAGCCCTCCGGGTAATCAGGTCAGAGGCCAGGCCGGCCAGGCGCGGGGCGCTACTTTCCATGCGCGTCATGGCCTGCTCGATGCGGGTGGTCGCGTATCTCACCTGGGCCTCGACGCTCGCCTCGGCAACACCGTCGAGAGCCGAGATGGCCTGGCCCACATCACTGGCCGCATTGGCACCCAGTTGCACCAGGTCGGCACCGCCATCAAGCAAGGCTGCAACATCTTGCAGGCTGCCCAACGGCTCCAGCATCTGGCGAGCAGCGCCGACCAAGCCAGGCAGGCGGTTGAGCATGGCCAAGGGGCTGCCTTGCATGTCGCGCACCAGCTGGAAGGCATCCAGGCCTGAGCGCACCAGGCTGCCAGCGGTGCGGGCATAGCCCAGCGCCTGCTGCGCGGCAGTCACCAACGGCTTGGTGCCGGCCGTCACCTGCTCCAACGGCAAGGCCAAGGCACTGGTGTTCGCCTGCAGGCTATTGCGCAAGCCAAGCGGAACCGGCAACGGCTTGGTGTATTTGCCGGTGTACTCGCGCAAGCTCAGGCTAAGCTGGGCAGCGAACAGTCTGCCGGCGTAGTCCGTCTTGCGGGTGGTCACGTCCAGGGCGGTAATCAGATAAATACCCCGGAAGTCGCCACTGCCCAGCACATAGGGCAACGGTTCATGCGCTGATTTGGCGGCCTTTAACTGGCGCACTTGCTCCTCGGGGTCGCCAACCGCCACATGCAGGGCAATCTCCAAGGTCAGCTCGTCCAGCCCATCACCCACCCATTGCAACAGCGGCTTTCCCTGCAGACGGGCATGCTCTGCATAGTCCGCCGAGGTACGCTCCGATTGTGCCGAAGGGTGGCTCAGCACCTCGAACTCGATCTCGCCCAACACGCCCCAGGTCATCAGATATCTCCGTAACTACGCCGCGCCATACCTTGCTGGTAGCGCTGCATCAATCGCTCGAACTCGGCAAAACTGAGCGTCATGGCCTGGCGCACCTGGTTGCCTACATCACCACCGCCATGCACCTGGATGGTCGGGCTAAAGTGCACGGTCATGCCGCCGCCGGCACCGGCGGCACCACCAGCCAGGGCCGATGCCCGGCTGACCGCCGCCATGTTGGGCGCCCCCAAGGGCACCTGGCTGCCTTCGGCCATGCCCAGGGCAGCCTTGCGCACCAGGCCGGCCTGGCTGGTGATGCCCAGCGCTGCACCTTCGGAGATGTTGGCGCCGTAACCCATGAACACTCGGCTGGGCGAGTGAATGCCCAGTGTCTCGGTGAACCAGCCCTTGATCGAGCTGCCGAAGCTGACCACCGTGTCCCTGGCCGCGCTGAGCTTGGCCGTCATACCGCTGACCAGGCCACTGATGACCATGCTGCCGAACTCGCTGAACTTGCCGGGCAGCTCGATCCCGAAGTAGCTCATCACCCCGGCGAACGCCCGATAGAACAGCCCAAGCGGGGTGAAGTTGAGAATGGTGGTAGCAATACCCGACAGCCCGCCGCTGAAGCCGGCCTTGATCTCATTCCACAAGCCGCCGAAGAAGCCCTTGATTGGCTCCCAGTAGCGGTAGATAAGGTAGGCGCCCAAGGCGATGCCGGTGATCAGCAGACCGATGGGGTTCATCAATAGCGCCCGCCCCAGCCACAGCACTGCCTGCCCAACAACCTGCAGACCATAGAGCAGCGTTCCGCCAAGGATTTTTCCCAGGAACAAAGCGCCTCTCGCCATCATCAGAAGCGGCATCCCGAAAGCCATGACAAAGCCCCGCAGGAACAGTCCACCATAGCGAACCGTGGTCAGCAGGGCACCGCCCATCCAGCGCAATCCGGAACCTATCTTGATCAGCCCGGTGATCATCGGGGCGAACTTGCCGGCCTGCCACATACCCCGCAATAGCGTCCACTTGGCTGAAAGCGAGAGGAATGTAGTCGCCAGGCCAACTACGGGCGATATCGCCAGGTTGGCACCGTAGGCCACGCCTATGAAGGCCAACTTTCCGGCTAGCAAGCCACCCACCAGGCCGACGATGCCCTTGACCAGAGCAGGGTTCTCACCGGCCCAGTCGGAAAAGCCTTTCACCAAGGGAATGGCGGCCTGGGTGACATCTACCAGGGCCGGCAGCAGCACGCTGCCTACGGAGATGCCCAGCTCGGAGAGGTTGGTGGTCAGCGCCTTGAGCTGCTCCCTGGGGCTCTCCATGCGTTTCTTCCAATCGGCATCGAGCACGCCCTTGTCGGCGGCGTCGATACTGCCCTGCTGGATGGACGCCAGGTCGGCCCGATTGGCGAGGGCAGGCCGCAGGAAGGACAGCACCTGCTGGTCGGCAAACAGCTCGCCTAGCTTGTAGGCTTCACTCAGCCTGGCCATCGCGGCTTGGCTTTCGGCCTCGTCCTTCATGGCCATGGCCTTCTGGAACTCGCCAGCCGCTGCTGGGCCTTTGCTGCCCACGTACTGCGTCACCACCTCCAGCATGGCCTGGACGGGTGTCAGCCCATTGGCCACCAGGTCTTTCATGCTCGTTTGCAGGTCAATGCCCGCACCCTCGAAGGACTTCAGCGTGTCCTTCGCGGTGAGTTTGGAAAGGAAGTTCTTGAAGTTGTTGGCCGCCTCGTCGTTGGTGCCGGCACCGCGCCGAGCAATCTGCAGGGAGGCGCCGATCTCTGCCACGGCCTTCTCGCCGGTCACGCCCAGGGCAGCAAACTGCGGAGTGAGCTGTGGCAGCCACTTGGCCATGTCGGTCAGCTCGAACTGGCCACTCTTACCGGCGAAGGCCAGCATGTTCATCGAGCGTTCAAGGCCCGAGGCGCCGATCTTCAGGTTGTCATTCAGCGCAATGGCCACCGAACCCAGGTCATCCATGCTGGCCCGCGTGGCGGTGGCTGCCTTGGCCATTACCGGCGCGTAGGCCGCCAGCTCCTGGACGTTTGAGATGCCCCCGGCGATCAACACCTGGGCACCAGCTGCCATGTCCATCTGGGTCTGGTTCCACTTCAGCGCGGATGCACGCAACGTGTTGCCGAGCTGCACTTCCTCGGCTGCGCTGAAGCCCCCGGTGATGGCGATATCGTTGGTGCGATCCTTGAACTCCATGGCAGTGCGCCCGGCCAATGCCAGCGGCGCACCGAGGGCGGCACCGGTACCCGCTGTCTCCATAAACTGGCCGCGCAGCTCAGCCCGGCGATCCTTCAGCACCTCACCTCGCGCAATGCTGGCCGTCAGCTTGTCCTGCTTGACCTTGAGCTGGTCGATGGTGCGGCCGATCTTCTCGTAGTCGCGATTCAGAGCGGCCAGGGTGCTGGGCGCGAGCGTACCCATCTGCCGGCGGATAACGTCGCCCAGTTCCTTCTGTTTGAGGGTCAGGCCATCGGTGGCGCGCCCGAGCTGCTGCACAGTGGAGCGTGCAGAACCGAACGCGGCATGCAGCGAGCCACTGACTACCGCACCAATCTTGAGGCCGACTAGAACTTCGTTCGCCATGGTTTATTTGCTACGCTGCAAGCATGTTTGAAAACGTTGCCACCCAGACTTCCCGCGCTCTCTACGCCCTGGTCATCACCGGGTGCGTGGTTGCGCTCGCCTGGTTGTGCCTGGCGAAGCTGCCGCTGCTGGGTGCGGTGCTGGCGTTCTGCCTGGGGCTGCCGTTGCTGATGCTGGTGGCCGCCCCCTTGGCAGCGGGCGGCGCATTTTTGGTAGGGCTGGTGGCTGGCCTGCTGGCTACCGCTGGTTCAGCCGTTCAGCGTGCTCGATCCGGCGGTTGATCTCCCGCTCGCACACCTCGCACCACCGCCAGTAGTCCTCCATCTCCAGCTCGGCTATCTCACTCGGCTGCATCCGCAGCACGAGCAGCAGCGCCTCGTCCCAGGACTGCAGAACCGTCTCCGCCGCCAACCACTTCCCGAAACACCTCGGTCACCGTGCGCGAGTCGGCAATGTCCAGCTCACCCAAGTCTTCCAGGGTCAGGCCGGTCATCTTGGCCGACAGGTGATCCTCCAGCTCCGCTTCGCTCTTGGCATGCTGCTGAGCGGCGGCAATGTCCTTGCGCTTGAGGCGGCGAATGGGCAGTTTGTCGATACGGTTGCCCGCACCGCCGGTGAAGGGGAACTTGAGGGGAATGTGCAGGGCTTCAGCCATGTTCGTTGCTCCGGGTGATGGGTTTCCGAAAGGAGCCCTGAGCATCGCGCTTGGCCGGCCAACAGGCTTTTAATCTGGTTTAAAGAGAAGCAGACACAGGTATAGGAAAGACATGGTCAAACACGAGCAGAATGTAGATCGGTTCAACAAGCTAACCCGGCAAATCCTCGATACCGTGAGGGAGAGCTTTCCTAAGTCAGCCATCCTCAATACCAATACGTTCAACTTGGAAATGGGGAAGTTCGACGGCCCTAATCGGCTACTCAGCAATGATGAGGTTTTCCTTGGCGCTACACTGGACTGGTTGGCTGGTGAGGGCTTCATTCGCCATGTGAGCGGTGGTATTTACGTCATCACGCTGAAAGGCCTCGAACTGCTCGGTGACGTACCCGAAAGTCTGCAGCGCGAATAAAAGAAGCCCCGCACTAGGCGGGGCTTCTGCTTCCATGCTGGGCCGTCCTGGCCCTGATCCACTCGGGCTAGGCCTGCCCGATGTTCTTGCGATACGTCGCCAACTGATCCTCACCATCGACGCGGAAGATGTTCGACAGGTAGTCCAGGAGCAACACCTCGCGACCGTCCAGGAGCTGGCGCACGTAGATGGCGGAGAACGGCGTCTCGAACTTCGCCGGGTCGCGCGGCTTGAAGCTACCCAGCCCGTACTCCTTCGGCATGATGGTCAGGAAGGTCACCAGCGGGATCTCGTTAACCAGGCCACCGTTATTGAACACCTGGACGTTGCTGCGGCACTGCAACTGCACGGCCTTGAACGGGCTGGCCAGCTTGGTACCGGCCTCGG
>NZ_JBMDJU010000047.1:0-11023 GCF_057809355.1 Pseudomonas sp. FG29
CGGGTGCCTTGTGCTCAAGAGCGACTTGAGCAAAAACAAAATACAAGGGTGGATCACGCTTCATCGATCCACCGGATGGTGGATGTGCAAAGCGACATCCATCCTACGTCCCGAACACCGTGGGAGGCGCTTCAGCGGCGACAAGCGCGGCCAAAGCCCCTCCCACAGTGCCGAGGTCAGATACCGGCGACCACTGCGCAGATGCCCTGCGCGCTGCCGGCGAACTGGCTGCACAGGTGATTGATGGAGGTCACCAATACCTGTTCGGGCGAGGAGATGAAATCCACCGACATCATCACGCTGAGCATGGTGATGGTGACGATGGAGAAGGTGAACAGCTTGCGCGCCCACACTCGATCATCGGCGGCCTTGTAGCCCGACACGCCCATCCACAGCCAGTAGGCACCGCTCAGCGCGGCGACCACGAAGTAGCTGTAACCGGCGTAGCCACTGAGCGTCAGCATCAGGGTCGCGACCACGAAGGCGGCGATGTACAGCACGATCTGCCGCTTGGCAGCCGAGATCCCCTTGATGACGGGCAGCACCGGGATGTTCGCGGCCTGGTAGTCATTGAAACGGAAGATGGCGATGGCATAGGAATGCGGCATCTGCCACAGGCTGAAGATCAACAACAAGATGGCGGCGCCAGCGTCGAACTCGTTGCTCACCGCGCAGTAGCCGACCACGGGCGGAGCCGCCCCGGACAGGCTGCCGACCAGGGTGCCGTACACCGAGCCACGCTTGAGCCACAGGCTGTAGAGGCCGACGTAGACCACGAAGCCCATGAGCACCAGCATCACCGCCAGGGTGTTGGTGGCGGCGTACAGCAGTGCCACCCCCGCTACCCCGAGCACGCAGGCATAGACGATGGCGTGCACAGGGGACACCAGCCCCTGCGCCAGAACGCGATTGCGCGTCCGCTCCATCTTCTGGTCGATGTCCCTATCGATGTAGTTGTTGAACACGCAGCCTGAGGCGATCACCAACGAAACCCCGAGCGCTGTCGCAAGGTACAGCGCCAGGTTCGCATCGCCGCGCGAAGCCAGGAAGAAACCACCCGTCACGGAAATCAGATTCCCGAAGACGATGCCCGGCTTGGCGAGGTTGAGGTACTGCTTCAGGAGCGCCAGCATCAGTTGATCATCATGTGATAGTGCATGCTCCACATGATCCAGACCGACAGGCCCACCACGAACGCGATGATCAACACGGTGAAGATCATCGAAATCACGTTCCAGCGGCCTTCCTCGTCCGTTTTCAAGTGCAGGAAATACACGAGGTGAACAAGAACCTGTACCAGACCGAACAGCACCACGGTGATCAGGGTCGCGCCACGGCTCAGACCCAGCACTTCAGGGTGCATGACCAGGGCGAAGGGAATCACGGTGAGGATCACCGACAGGATGAAACCGGTCAGGTAGTCCTTGAAGCCCACGGCGTGAGCGGCGTGATTGTCTTGGTGAGCCATTTACAGCACCCCCATCAGGTAGACGACGGTAAACACGCAGATCCACACCACGTCGAGGAAGTGCCAGAACAGGCTGAGCAGCCCCACGCGGGTCTTGTTGGTGTCGGTCAGGCCACGGCTGCCAACCTGGAACATCAGCACCAGCATCCACAGCAGGCCGGCACTGACGTGCAGACCGTGGGTGCCAACCAGGGTGAAGAACGCCGACCAGTAAGCGCTGGTCTGCGGGCCGGCACCTTCGTGGATCAGGTGGCGGAACTCATACAGCTCGATGCTGATGAAGGCCACGCCGAACAGGAAGGTGATGCCCAGCCAGCGCAGTACGGCACCCTTGTCGCCACGGTAAGTGGCGAGCATGGCCATGCCATAGGTGATACTGGAGAACAGCAGGGCAAAGGTTTCCACCAGCACCAGGTGCAGGCCGCCGCCGAGCATTTCCTTCGCGGTGGGGCCACCGGCGAAGGAGTTGCTCAGCACCGCGAAGGTGGCGAACACCGTGGCGAAGATCAGCAGGTCGGTCATCAGGTAAACCCAGAAGCCGAACAGCTTGATGCCACTGGTGTCGTGGTGGTGCTCATGGCCATCGTGGCCATGAGCGTCATGTGAATAGTGGGGTTCGTAAGCGGTCATGGTTAGGCCTGTACGACTGCGTTGGCTTTGGTTTGATGGTGCGCCTGCTCGATCCGAGCGATCTCTTCAGGCTGCACGTAGTAGTCGATGTCTTCGTCGTAGGAACGCACGATGAAGCTGGCGACAGCGCCGACCAGGCCAACGATGGCAAGCCACCAGATGTGCCAGATCATGGCGAAACCGAACGCGATGATGAAACCTGCCACCACCAGGCCGTTGCCGGTGTTCTTCGGCATGTGGATCGGCTCGTAGTGCTCAGGCGCAGGCATCAGCTCGACACCGTTCTTCTTCGCCTCGTAGAAGGCGTCGATCTTGTCCGCCGTCGGGATGACCGCGAAGTTGTAGAACGGGGGCGGCGAGGAAGTCGCCCATTCCAGGGTACGGCCATCCCACGGGTCGCCGGTCACGTCGCGGTTTTCCTTGCGCTTGACGTAGCTGGTGAGGAACTGCACCACGGTGAAGACGATGCCGATACCGATCAGCACGGCGCCGACCACGGCCACCTGAATCCACGGTACCCAGGCCGGGTTGTCGAAGTGGTTCAGACGACGGGTCATGCCCATGAAACCCAGCACGTACAGCGGCATGAAGGCGAAGTAGAAGCCCAGCAGCCAGCACCAGAAGGAGTAACGGCCGAAGCGGTCGATCAGCTTGTAACCGAAGGCTTTCGGGAACCAGTAGATGATGCCGGCCAGGTAGCCGAACACCGCACCACCGATGATCACGTTATGGAAGTGGGCGATCAGGAACAGGCTGTTGTGCAGCACGAAGTCAGCAGCCGGCACCGCCATCAGCACACCGGTCATACCACCGATGGAGAAGGTCACCAGGAAGCCCAGGGTCATCCAGGTCATGGCGTTCAGTTGCAGACGGCCACGGAAGATGGTGAACAGCCAGGTGAAGATCTTCACCCCGGTCGGGATCGCGATGATCGACGTCATGATGCCGAAGAAGGCGTTGACGCTGGCACCGGAACCCATGGTGAAGAAGTGGTGCAGCCACACCACGAACGACAGCACGCCGATGGCCGCGGTTGCCCACACCATCGAGGCATAGCCGAACAGAGTCTTGCGCGAGAAGGTCGCGACCACTTCGGAGAACACGCCGAACGCCGGCAGGATCAGGATGTACACCTCGGGGTGACCCCAGACCCAGAACAGGTTGGCGTACATCATCGGGTTGCCGCCCAGTTCATTGGTGAAGAAGTGGAAATCCAGGTAGCGGTCGAGCGACAGCATCGCCAGGGTGGCGGTCAGCGGAGGGAAGGCGCCGCAGATCAGCACGCAGGTGACCAGAATGGTCCAGGTGAAGATCGGCATCTTCATCAGGCTCATGCCCGGTGCACGCATCTTGAGGATGGTGGCGATGAAGTTGACCCCGGTCAGGGTCGTACCCAAGCCCGATAGCTGCATGCTCCAGATGTAGTAATCCATCCCCACGCCTGGACTGTACTGAATCCCTGATAACGGCGGATAAGCCACCCAGCCGGTCTTGGCGAACTCGCCCAGACCCAGCGACAGGTTGATCAGCAGCGCGCCACCGACGAACAGCCAGAAGCTCAGCGAGTTCAGGTAGGGGAAGGCCACGTCACGTGCGCCGATCTGCAGCGGCACGACGATGTTCATCAGGCCGGTGACCAGTGGCATGGCCACGAAGATCAGCATGATGATGCCGTGCGCGGTGAAGATCTGGTCGTAGTGCTCGGGCGGCAGGTAGCCCTGGCCGTCACCGTGCGCCATCGCCAGATGGGTACGCATCATGATGGCGTCGGCGAAACCACGCACCAGCATGACCAGGCCGACGAGGATGTACATCACGCCGATTTTCTTGTGGTCCACCGAGGTGAGCCACTCTTTCCACAGGTAGCCCCACTTCTTGAAGTAGGTCAGTGCCGCGAACAGACCCAGACCACCCAGCGCCACGATGGCCAGGGTGATCATGATGATCGGCTCGTGATACGGCACCGCATCCAGAGTCAGTTTTCCAAACATATTCATTCCTGCACCTCCGCTGCTTCGCGCATGGCCGTGCTATGCGAATCTTTCAGGGTCACGTACTGGCCGATCACCTTGTTGAACAGGTTCGGTTCAACCTGGCCGAAGTAACGGATCGGATAGATCGGGTAGCGATGGTTGACCATCTCGCCCGGCTCCCCCACTTGCTTGAAGGTGGCGAAGTCCATGACTTCAGGCGATTGCTTGACCTTGTCGACCCACTGCGCGAAGCCTTCGTCGCTGACCGAGTGAGTGGTGAAGCGCATGGCCGAGAAGCCTTCGCCGCTGAAGTTGCCGGACTGGCCGAAGAACTCACCCTGCTCGTTGGCGATCAGGTTGAGCTGGGTACGCTGGCCGCCCATGGCGTAGATCATGCCGCCCAGTTGCGGGATCGACAGCGCGTTCATCACCGTGTCGGAGGTGATGTGGAAGGTCACCGGGGTCTTCTCCGGGATGACCAGTTCATTGACCACGGCCACGCCTTGATCCGGGTAGATGAACAGCCATTTCCAGTCGAGCGAGACGACTTCGATGTTCAGCGCGGGTTTGTCCGATTCGATCGGGCGATAGGGATCGAGCGAATGCGAGGTTTCCCAGATGATGACCGCCAGAACCGCGACGATGATCAGCGGGACGCCCCAGACGACCAGTTCGATCTTGTGCGAATGTGCCCAGTCGGGCATGTAGGTGGCCTTCTCGTTCGACTCGCGATAACGCCAGCCAAACCAGAAGGTCATGATGATCACGGGAATGACCACGATCAGCATGAGACCAATGGAGATCAGGATGAGGTTGCCCTGCTCGACACCGATCTGCCCTTTCGAGTTGAACAGTGCCCAGTCACATCCACCGAGCGCTGAGAAGGCAATTGCCATCACCAGCCAGCGCACCAAACGATGGTACTTCTCTTCTTTCATGTCACGACCTTCAACTGAGTGATTTCCCACATTCAGGCTTCGGTCGCCGAGCAGCCCACAAGAAGACTGCCCGCAGGTACTCGTAGCTTGAGCATCCATGCAAGCGAAGCGACAGAACAGTGGGATTGCGCGATGTTGAAGGCTACAAGCGCCTCGCACAATTAATTAGCAGCCTACTCATAAGCCCGCTGCGCACCCCTCAGACACATATTTCGCAACATATGCGCAAAGTTTTGAAACACTTGCCGACACGTACCCAGCAAAGAAGCCAAAGGTGCGACAAATGATCACACCCCCGTTTTAGAGCTGTTTGACAGCTAATTGACAGGAATCATTGACTCGTTTTTTTGCTTGAGCAGGAAGGGGGCCATTTCTTGACATCGGCCAGAAATCGACTAGCAGCCTTCGATGATGACGTTGCGGGTTAACCGTGCGAGCAACGGCAGGAGCCACGCCCTCGCGGCGAATCATCGCCCTGCAGTGTGCAACCCGTAGCCCGGATGCAATCCGGGATCAGTGATGCAATCCCCAAAGCATCGCGGCTGAAACGGAATGCCGCCCAGCCGCTCCCACAGGTGTACACCCGTCCCGTAGGAGCGGCTTTAGCCGCGATAGCTCTACCTACCCGAACGATTCGAGAGGCGCCCAGATCGCACCCGTTTCGCGCAATTGCCGCCAGCTGGGATCATCCGAGGACGGTTTTTTGTGGGAACTGTGGAAGGGGCTTCAGCCGCGACAAGCATCGCGGCTAAAGCCCCTCCCACAGGCAACCGCGTAGCCCGGATGCAATCCGGGGGCAATGGTGCAACCCCCAAAGCATCGCGGCTAAAGCCCCTCCTACAGAGCTTGAGTAAACCCGTAGGAGCGGCTGGGCGGCATTCCGTTTCAGCCGCGATGGCCCTACCCAGCCCCACAACCGGCCTACGGCACTACTTCCACGCGCAATAACAGCCCACCGCCAACCCACTGGCCAGCGACACCTGACGCCCCTGGGTCAGGGCATCGAGCACCGGCTCGACGAAGCTGTTGCTGGAGTTGCACACCAACCCCTCGCTGTAAGGCCCGGCATAAGCCAGCTTGCCGTCGCGATCCCAGATCGCCAGGGCCGGGCTGGCCGGCAGCGATTCCATACCCTCGATGCCCGGCAAGGGCTTCATCCGCCCACGCAGGAACGGCGCAAGCTCACCTTTGCTGCCCGGCTTCTGCACGCTATAGAACTCGACATCGGCATTGCGGTGCAGGCCGATCAGGTAGCGCAGGTGCGCGTCGGTTTCCGCGTTGCAGGGGCAGTCCGGATCCCAGAAGTGCACCACGCGAATCGGGCCGGGGCCGGCCAGTTCAGGCGGCAGCTTCAACTCGCCCTGGCCGAAGATAACCGTCTGCTCGGCGTAGGGCCGCAGATAGGCCGCGCCGCTAAACCACCAGATCAACACGATTGCCGCCAACACCACGGCAAAGAAGCCCAGCACAAAGTGCTTGAGCGTCAGGCGGCTGAACACATTCATGGTTTTTCGCCGAACTTGCGCAGGAACTGCTTTTCCATTTCCTGGCAGCTTTCCACAGTGAAGGCACGCTCACTGTCTGCGCCCTTGGTGCGCTCCCAGCAGGCGGCGATGGCCGCACGCTCGCCCGCTTCGATCTCGCCACCCTGTGGGCGGGTAACGAAGTAGATAAAACCGGCGACCAACGAAATGACAAACAACAGCCCCAACACAAACAGCCCCAGGCAGCCACTGCGGCTCAGCCCAGCGTTTTCATCTTTTGCGCTCATGTCTTACTTCAACCTTCACAGTGGAACCCACTTCGAATCGGGCGCCAAGCGCCCTACCCTGCCGCGGCGGCCCGGGCAGTGCAGCCCAGGCCACGCCGATCACGCATCAACCAGCGTCCACTGCTTGTTCAGGCGTTTGTCCGATACCGCCATCTTGGTGCCCAGCTGCTGGGCGAACAGCGACACGCGGTACTCCTCCAGCATCCAGCGATACAGCGTGAGTTGCGGGTCACGCTTGCCTTCCTGGGCATGTTTGGCAGCACGCGCCTTGTACTGTTCCCAGTAGCCTGTGATTTCGCCCGTCCATACGCGGTCACGCTGTACCTGCGCCCCGACCTTGTCCAGGCGCTGCTCGATGGCCTTCAGATAACGCGGGATTTCCTTGAGCCACTCGCCCGGCGTTTCGCGCACGAAGCCGGCATAGACCAGATTGGCCAGTTGCTGCTTGATGTCGTTGAGCGCCATGGCCTGGGCCAGGTCGATCTTGCCCTTGAAGCGCTTCTGCAAGCCATGGTGCAGCTTGAGAACCTCCAGTACCAGACGGGCAATGCGCTCGGCATGCGCCGTCCAGTCGCCGCGCTTGCGTTCAGCCAGTTGCGCCAGCGCCGCACCATCGCGCGGCAGCGTGGCCTCACCTTCGAGGATGCAGGCATCCAGGCTGGCCAGCAGGATGTCCTCGACCAGCGCCTCGACGCGGCCGATATCGCGATACAGCAGGCCCAACTCGGTCAGCCCCGGCAGCTTGCCGCGCAGGAACTTGGCCTGTTCGGCCAGTTGCTGCAACAGCAGGCGTTGCAGCGCACGGCGATGCTGGAAGTCGGCCTCGGCCTGGGTCGGGAAGCGCCCTTCCTTGACCACGCCCGCTTCCTCCACCAACGCCGGATAAACCGTCATGGAAAGCCCGGCGATCTTCTGCTGCGCCTTCTCGGCGACCTCGGCGAAGGCCTTGGCCTCCACCGTTTTCGGCTTCTCGCTCTGCTGCGGAATGGCCAACGCAGCCTGGCTGGCCTCGGCGAAACGTGCGGTCAGCTCGGCCAGGTCGCGGCCTTCACCGAGGAACTTGCCGCGCGCATCCACCACCTCGATGTTCATCTTCAGGTGGTTTTCCAGGCTTTCAGCCGCCTCTGCCCAGGCCTCATCCGATACCCGCGCGCCGGTCATGCGCAAGAGCTCCTGGCCGAGTGCCTGCGGCAACGAACCCTGGCCGAACACCAGCTTGCCCAGCGCCGCGCCGACGAAGTCCGGCACCGGCACGAAGTTCTTGCGTAGCGCCTTGGGCAGGCCACGTACCAGGGCGATGCACTTGGCTTCCAGCAGCCCCGGCACCAGCCATTCCAGGCGCTCGGGCTGCAGTTGCGGCAACAGCGGCGCCGGCACGCGCAGGGTCACACCATCACGCGGATGGTTGGGCTCGAAGTGATAGCTCAGCGGCAGTTGCAGCTCGCCGATGCGCAAGGTGTCCGGGTACTGCGCGGCGGTGACTTCCTTGGCATCGCGGGCCAGTGCGTCTTCCTCGCGCATGATCAGCAGTTGCGCGTCAGCGGCGCTGCCCTTCTTGTACCAGCTCTCGAAACTCGCGGCCTGGTAGATGTCCTGCGGGATGCGCGCCTCGTAGTAGCCGAACAGGGTTTCCTCGTCGGCGAGAATGTCGCGGCGACGCGACTTGGCCTCCAGCTCGTCGAGGCGTTCGAGCAACTGGCGGTTGGCGGTCAGGCAGCGCATGCGGCTGTTGATCTCGCCACGCACCAGCCCCTCGCGAATGAACATCTCGCGCGCCACCGGCGGGTCGATGGGGCCGTAATGCACCGGGCGGCGGCCGACGATGATCATGCCATACAGGGTGACCTGCTCGTACGCCACCACCTGGCCGCGCTTCTTCTCCCAGTGCGGTTCCAGATGGTTCTTCTTCACCAGATGCGCCGCCAGCGGTTCGATCCAGTCCGGTTCGATCTTCGCCACCATGCGGGCGAACAGCTTGGTGGTTTCCACCAGCTCGGCGGCCATGATCCAGTTGGGCTTCTTGCGCCCGATCACACTCGACGGGTGAATCCAGAAACGTCGCTGGCGTGCGCCGAGGTAGTCGCCCTCCTCGGTCTTCTGGCCGATCTGGCTGAGCAGGCCGGCGAGAATCGCCTTGTGCACGGCGGCGTAGTTCTTCGCCCGCACCGCTGCCTCAGTGGCCTCGGCCTGCTGACGGGCGATGGCGTTGACGCGGGTGTCCTTGGTCGGCTGCGGCGTGTTAGCCGTTTGCTCGCCCTGCGCCTCCGAGCGGTTCTGCCCGCCCTTGCCCATCAACTGCAGATCACGGGCGATCAGCACCAGTTGCCGGTGCGCGTCGCGCCATTCACGCAGGCGCATGTAATTGAGGAAGTTCTTCTTGCACCAGGTGCGCAGTGGGTTGCTGCCCAGCTCCTGGCGTTTTTCCTCGAAACCGCGCCACAGGTTGATCAGCGCGGCGAAGTCGGAATCCACATCCTTCCACTGCGCGTGAGCCTGGTCGGCGGCCTGCTGGCGATCCATCGGTCGCTCGCGCGGGTCCTGCACCGACAGCGCGGCGGCGACGATGAGGATTTCCTCCAGGCTGCCCTGCTTGGCGCCTTCCAGCACCATGCGCCCCAGGCGCGGGTCGATGGGCAGGCGCGCCAGTTGCCGGCCGATGGGCGTGAGCTGGCTTTCGCGGTTGACCGCCGACAGCTCCTGCAACAGGTTGAAGCCGTCGCTGATGGCCTTGCCGTCTGGCGGCTCGATAAAGGGGAAGTCCTCGATGCTGCCCAGGCGCAGGTGCAGCATCTGCAGGATCACCGCCGCCAGGTTGGTGCGCAGAATCTCCGGGTCGGTAAATTCCGGGCGGCCGAGAAAATCTTCCTCGCTGTACAGACGAATGCAGATACCCGGCTCGACCCGCCCGCAACGGCCCTTGCGCTGGTTGGCGCTGGCCTGCGACACCGGCTCGATGGGCAGGCGCTGCACCTTGGCGCGGTAGCTGTAGCGGCTGATGCGCGCGGTGCCGCTGTCGATCACGTAGCGGATGCCCGGCACGGTCAGCGAGGTTTCCGCCACGTTGGTGGCCAGCACAATCTTGCGCCCGGCCATGGGTGCGAAAATCTTCTGCTGCTCGGCCGGCGTCAGCCGTGCATACAGCGGCAGCACCTCGGTCAGGCGCAGGTTAGCCTTGCGCAGCACCTCGGCGGCCTCGCGAATCTCGCGCTCGCCGGGCAGGAACACCAGCACATCGCCGGGGCGCTGGCCCACACTGCGCTCGTGCTCGGCGATCTCCTCCAACGCGGCGAGAATGCCTTGGTCGATGGAGAGGTCATCGAGCAGACGCTCGCCCTCCTCGTCCACCTCGGCCGCCAGCGGGCGATACCAGGTTTCCACCGGATAGGTGCGACCGGACACCTCGATGATCGGCGCGTCGTTGAAGTGTTTGCTGAACCGTTCCAGATCGATGGTCGCCGAGGTGATGATCAGCTTCAGATCCGGGCGACGCGGCAGCAGGGTCTTCAGGTAGCCGAGCAGGAAGTCGATGTTTAGCGAACGCTCGTGCGCCTCGTCGACAATGATCGTGTCGTACTTTTCCAGAAAGCGGTCGTGCTGGGTTTCGGCGAGCAGGATGCCGTCGGTCATCAGCTTGATCAGCGTGCCATCCTTGCTCTGATCCTCGAAGCGCACCTGATAGCCGACCAGCTCGCCCAGCGGCGTGCCGATCTCCTCGGCCACACGTGTCGCCACACTGCGCGCCGCCAGCCGACGCGGCTGAGTATGACCGATCAGCCCATGCACGCCCCGACCGATTTCCAGGCAGATCTTCGGCAACTGGGTGGTCTTGCCCGAACCGGTCTCACCGGCGATCACCACCACCTGGCTTTTCTCCAGCGCCGCCTTGATCTCGTCGCGCTTGGCGGCAATCGGCAGCATATCGTCGTAGCGCATCGTCGGGATGCTGCTGCGCCGCGCCGCCACCTTGTCGCTGGACGCCTGAAAACGCTCCAGCCACTGCGCCAGCTTGGCCTCATCGGGGTGCTTCTGCAGCTCATGCAGTTGCCGACGCAAACGATGGCGCTCGGCGATCATGACGTGGTCGAGGTTCTTCTGCAGCGTGGCGAGGTCAGTCATCTGGATCGGGGCAATCAGGGCAAAGGCGGGATTGTCGCAGATTCGAGCCATGCCTGCTGCCGGGAGAGCGCGTGTAGATACTGTTATTTGACGCAAGCGACATGGAGTTCGGGGTCGAACTTTCGCC
>NZ_JBMDJU010000048.1:0-7010 GCF_057809355.1 Pseudomonas sp. FG29
GCAGTGCCGGAGTGAGGGAAGTCGAGCGCAGCGAGACCCGGATGGCGGGGGTGCGCTTTCTTTTGCTTACTTTTCTTTGCGCATTTCAAAGAAAAGTAAGTCGCCCGAGGGGGCGAAACCCGGAATATCTGAACACACCCAAAGCGGCGTCCAGAATACCAACACAAGCCAACACACAAACTTGCCAGTCCGGCGCGAATGGACCCGGTCATTTCGCCTGTTTTTCTGGGGCTACCATCCCGCTATTGCACCGCCTGCCTCGCCTGGGTTTCAGACACGCGGTCGCAACTTCAGCTCCGGCGTCGGCTTCGGAGCGCCCTCGGCTGGATGCAGGGCCGGGCGCGCCTGGGCATGGTTTTCGATCAGGTGCGCCAGTTCGCGCAGGGCGTCGAGTTGCGCCAGGGCAAGCGCGGCCTGGGTGGGGTACTGGCCGTGCTCGTCGGCACCGAGGTTGCCGAGGCCCTGCAGCGGGTAGCTATGACGTTCGCTGAAGAAGCGCTGGTAGTCCTCGGGCGTCTGCGCTAGCCGGCTGCAGGCGCGTTCGAGGCTGGCCAACTGCTCGGCAACACTGGCCAGCATCAGCCGCAGGCGAATGCTCTGGTGGTTCTCCCAGTTCATCTTGCTGGGCTGTGCACCGCTCTGCCAGCAGTCCGGGTTGCCGAAACGACGCACGAATTCGATACCGGCCTGGCGTCCGTATTCGGTCAGGCGGGCGATGCGCTCGGGCGGCATGGTCAGGTTCAGACCGCCTTCCTCGCGGGTCAGCTGGATCAGGCCGATGCGGTCGCGAAAGCCGGGCAGCAGCGACAGAGTTTCGTGGTTCCAGTCCTTGGCCACGTTCATCACGATCCGCAGGAAGCCGCCGAGCGCACCCAGGCCCGCTTCGGGAAAGCGCCGCCAGTAGGCCAGGCGCGCGTCACCGTTGCGCGCGGGGAAGTGCACGCGCGGGCCGTCGGCATCCTCGGTGCTGCCCAGGTCGAGGCCGAAGGTGGGGCGGGTCGGCAGGGCCTGGTCGAAGAAGTGGATGGGGAAGTTCGAGGCGAGGCCACCGTCGGTGAACCAGCAGCGCTCCAGGCGTTTGTGTGTACTGCGGTAGTCCACCGCATGCAGCGGCACGGCGCTGAGCAGCAGCGGGAAGCTCAGACTCATGCGCACGGCCACCACCACTGGCAAGTCGTCCGGCAGCGGCAGGCGGTACAGGCCATCGCTGCGCTCGCCTTGTTGCGCCGGGCGCTGGCGGGCGCACATCCAGCTCACCACATGCTGCGGGAACAGGGCCGAGAACTCCTGTTCGGAGAAATAGAACTGGTTGTTCTCGCGCACCTTGCCGTCGTTGCCGAAGGGCAGACGGAAGGGCCGGGCCATGCTGGCGCAGGTGGTGATCATCTGCAGGTCGATGCCGTGCCGGCGCAGATCGCCGAAGGTCAGGGGACGCGCACGTTCAAACGCCTCAGCAGCGCTCGCACAGGCCTGGCGCTGGCCGCTGAGACGATCCAGGTAGGTGCTCAACCAGGGCGTCAGCGCTTCCTCCGGTGCCGGCTCGTGCGTGGCGGACATGCCGCTGCACAGGCCGAAGCCGTTGCCTGGCAGTTCCCGGCTGACCTGGCGCAGCAGGCAGATGACCACGGCGACCAGAGCACCGGTGCTGGCGGCCAGCAGCAACCACAGCCAGAGCAGCAGGCCATGGTTGGCGAATGCCAGCAGCCAGAGCGGGCCGCCGCCGAGCAGTGCGCCGAGACCGGCCGCCAGCCCATAATGGCGCAGCACGGCGCGCAACAGGCCAATGGGGTTGCGTTTGGCGTCGAGTACGGCGGTGAAGGTGTCGAACAGGCCGCGTAGCCTGGGAACCGGGCGAAATAGCGCCAGCAGCTTGGTACCCTGGCCGCTCGACGCCGGCGTGCACAGGTGAGCGGGCAGGCGTTCGATCTCGGCGAAGCCCTGCGGATCTTCGCTCAGTTCACCCGCCAGGTGGCGCTGGCGCCCCAGTTCTGCCGCTGCTGCCGCTGCCGCAGCGATCGCCCCGGCGCTGGTGCCGCCGATGCTGCGCAGGCGAAAGGCCTTGGCGATTTCGCTGATCGCCAGCGGATAGACGATGCCGCTGGTGATGCCGCCTTTCATGACCAGATCGCACTCGCGGGCGAAGACGGGCGGGCGGCTGGCGTTCATGCAGGCTCCAGAGTTGGGCGAAATGAGGGCGCCATGATAACGCGTCAGTAAAGGCCATGTGCCATTAGCTGATCAGTCCCGGTAGAACACCTGGATGAGGTGGTAGCCGAACTGGGTCTTCACCGGGCCATGCACTTCGCGCAGGGACTTCTTGAAGATCACCTGATCCACGGCGCGCACCATTTGCCCGGGGCGCACTTCGCCGAGGTCGCCGCCTTTCTTGCCGGAGGGGCAGGTGGAGTGCTTGCGGGCCAGTACGTCGAAGGCTTCGCCAGCGGCAATGCGCTTCTTCAGGGCGGCAGCTTCCGCTTCGGTCTTGACCAGGATGTGGCGGGCCATTGCCTTTGCCATTGATGGGTTCCTCAAATTCGGCGGGCGCATATTGTGCCAGCAATCGTTGCGCCAGCAGAATGGCGCCAATTTCAAGACGAGATTCGCCGGTCTGATGGCCGCAAATCTTGGCTATGGTAATTCAACCGCCTTCACGGGAACGTCGCCATGGATCTCCATGCAATGCTCAAGGTGCTGTCCAGCCAGGACGGTTCCGACCTCTACCTGTCCACCGGCGCGCCGCCCTGCGCCAAGTTCAACGGCGTGCTCAAGGCGCTCAGCCAGGAGCCGCTGCGTTCCGGCGACGTGGCGGCCATCGCCGAGTCGATCATGGATAGCGCGCAGCGCGAGGAATTCGAGCGCGAGCTGGAGATGAACCTGGCGATTTCCCTGTCCGGCGTCGGGCGCTTCCGGATCAATATCTTCAAGCAGCGCAACGAGGTGTCCATCGTCGCGCGCAACATCAAGCTGGATATCCCGCGCTTCGAAGACCTCAAGCTGCCCGAAGTGCTGCTCAGCACGGTGATGGAGAAGCGCGGCTTGGTGCTGTTCGTAGGCGGCACCGGCTCGGGCAAGTCGACTTCCCTGGCGGCGCTGATCGACTACCGCAACCGCAACAGCGGCGGGCACATCATCACCATCGAGGATCCGGTGGAGTACGTGCACCGGCACAAGAAGTCGATCATCAACCAGCGTGAGGTGGGTGTGGATACCCGCAGCTTCCATGCGGCGCTGAAGAACACCCTGCGCCAGGCGCCGGACGTGATCCTGATCGGCGAGATCCGCGACCGCGAAACCATGGAGCATGCGCTGGCCTTTGCCGACACCGGCCACCTGGCGATTTCCACGCTGCACGCCAACAACGCCAACCAGGCGCTGGATCGCATCATCAACTTCTTCCCCGAGGAGCGCCGGCCGCAGTTGCTCAACGATCTGGGCAACAACCTCAAGGCGTTCGTCTCCCAGCGCCTGGTGCGCACCGTCGACAGCAAGCGCCGGGCGGCGGTGGAGGTGATGCTGGGGACGCCAACGGTGCGTGATCTGATCAAGCGCAACGAATTCTCCGAGCTCAAGGAGATCATGGAGAAGTCCAAGAACCTCGGTATGCAGACCTTCGATCAGGCGCTGATCGACCTGGTGCACGAAGGCGTCATCGACGAGGAAGAGGCGGTGAAGAATGCCGACTCGGCGAACAACGTGCGTCTGAAGCTCAAGCTTTACCGTGATAACCCGGCGGCCACTCGGGCGGCGCCTGTGTCTGCCCCTGCCGCCGCGCCGGTGGCGGCGCCCCAGCCGGCAGCGGCAGACTGGGGATTGGAGCTGAAACTCGAGGACATCGAGGAGGACGCGCCGCCCGAGGATCCTGGTCGGCCCGGTATCTGAAGTCGCTCAGGGCTTGGGCAGTTCGGGCAAGTAGGCCTGGCGCAAGCGCTGGCTGACCCCGCGTGTTTCCAGATCCTTAAGCGCCGCTCGCAGTTGCTCGACCAACTGCGGGTCGCACAGCTTGGAGCACGCCAGGTAAAGGTCGGTGCTGGCGAGGGTTGGACTCATGCGCAATGCCTGCTGCCGTTCTGCATACCTGTCCCAGATGTACAGCGCCTCCGGTATACCGGTGAACCAGGCGTCGATGCGCCCGCGTTCCAGAAGGATGGCCGGGTTGTCGCCAAGCTTGAGTTGAACGATCTGCTCTTCGGCGAAGCCTTCGCGGCGTAGGATGTCCACCTGCGCGGTGCCCAGGCCGACGCCGATGCGCTGATAGCGCTGGCGTGCTTGCGCGAAACTGGTGACTGGTTCATCGAGGCTGAAGAAGGCGCGTTCGAGCACCATGATCGGCGCGACCCAGGTGTAGCGATCCTCGCGCTCGGGGATGCGCGAGAGGGGAATGATCAGCAGGTTCCTGCCACTGGCAACTCGCGCTTGCGCCCTTGGCCAGGGCTCGGCGACGACTCGAGTCAGGCGCCCACTCAAGGCGATTGCGGCAAGGGTCACGTCGCCGACCATGCCATGCCCGCCTTCGTAGTGCAGCAGGGTTAACGGCGGAGCGTCTGGCATGTGCAATTGCAGGGGTTGATCGGCGACGCCGGGGCCGGCATGAAACAGAGCAACCAGCAGGCAGAAAACGATGCGCATCGGGAACATCCTGTCCGGGTTATACAATCCAGTATAGAGGGCGCCTGAATGATGCAGCGTCTCAGTGGCGCTGTGCCGTGATTGGCGCGCTACTCCTGGAGCGCCGGCAGGTTGCGATAGAGTTCCAGCGCTTGCGGGTTGGCCAGGGCATCGGTGTTCTTCACCAGGCGACCATGGACGACGTTGCGCACCGCCAGTTCGACGATCTTGCCGCTGAGGGTGCGGGGAATGTCGGCCACCTCGATGATCTTCGCCGGCACATGGCGCGGCGTGGTGTTGGCGCGAATCACTCGGCGAATCTCCTCGCACAGGGCGTCGTCCAGCGTCGTACCCTCACGTAGGCGCACGAACAGCACCACACGCACGTCGCCTTGCCAGTCCTGACCAATGGCAATGGACTCCAACACCTGTGGCACCTTTTCCACCTGGCGGTAGATTTCTGCCGTGCCGATGCGTACACCGCCGGGGTTGAGCACGGCGTCGGAGCGGCCGTGAATGATCAGGCCGCCATGTTCGGTTTCTTCGGCATAGTCGCCGTGTGCCCAGACGCCGGGGAAGGTGGAGAAATAGGCGGCGCGGAATTTTTCGCCGTCAGCGTCGTTCCAGAATCCCAGCGGCATTGAGGGGAAGTGCCGCGCACAAACCAGCTCGCCTTTTTCTCCGCTCACGGTCTGGCCGCTGTCGTTCCATACCTGCACGTCCATGCCCAGGCCCTTGCACTGCAGCTCGCCAGGCCAGATGGGCAGGGTGGGGTTGCCGAGGGCGAAGCAGGAAACGATATCGGTGCCGCCGGAGATCGATGACAGGCACAGATCGCGTTTCACGTCGCGGTAGACGTACTCGAAGCTTTCGTGGGCCAACGGTGAGCCGGTGGAAAGGATAGCCTTGAGGCTATTCAACTTGTGGCTTCCCCGCGGTTTGACGCCGGCCTTTTCCAGCGCGGCGATGAACTTGGCGCTGGTGCCGAAGATGGAAATGTCCTCGGCGTCGATCAGGTCGATCAAACGTGTGGGCTCGGGATGGAAGGGCGAGCCGTCATAGAGCACCAGGGTAACGCCCTGTGCCAGACCGGAGACCAGCCAGTTCCACATCATCCAGCCGCAGGTGGTGTAGTAGAACAGGGTGTCGGTAGCGCCGAGGTCGGTGTGCAGGCCATGCTCCTTGACGTGCTGCAGCAGGGTGCCGCCAACCCCATGGACGATGCACTTGGGCGCGCCGGTGGTGCCGCTGGAGTAGAGGATGTACAGCGGCTGGGCGAAGGCCACCGGGGTGAACTTGGGAGCACCGCCGGGCTGGTAGAAGTCCTGCCAGAGGTTGATCGATGCGGCGGATTGGCAATCCGTTGTGCGAACGTCGAGGTTGGCGTACGGCACCAGCACCAGTTGTTGCAGAGAAGGCAGTTGCGCGAGGATTTCGTTGAGCTTGCCGGTCAGGTCGATGGACTTGCCGGCGTAACGGTAGCCGGCGGCGGCGATCAGCACCTTGGGTTCGATCTGACCAAAACGGTCGATCACGCCCTGGGTGCCGAAGTCCGGCGAACAGCTCGACCAGGTAGCGCCGAGGCTGGCGCTGGCGAGCATGCCCACCACGGTTTGCCAGGTGTTGGGCATGAACGCTGCGACGCGATCGCCGATGCCCACGCCGGCGTTACGCAGGGCCCGTTGCAGACCGGCGACATGCGCGGCCAGCTGTGCGTAGCTTAGCTGCTCGCGGCTGCCGTCCTCACCGACGGCCACCAGCGCCGGGTGACCGTCGCGGCGACGCAGCAGGTGCTCGGCGAAATTCAGAGTGGCGCCGGGGAACCATTGCGCATCCGGCATCGCCGGGCCTTCGCGCAGCACGCATTCGGCGGGCGTGTGGAAGTGGATCTGGAAGAAATCGACGATTGCCTGCCAAAAGGCCTCGCGTTGCTCGACGCTCCAGGCATGCAGGGCAGGGTAGTCGGCCAGTTGCAGGCCGTGGCCTTTGTTGACGAAACGGCGGAAGGCATCCATTCGGCTGGCGGCGACACGTTCGGCGGAAGGCGCCCACAGAGGTTGCTGCATGCTCAGTTCTCGTCGTTCTGATCCCCAGGCTTCAGCTTAGTGCGTTCGTGGCATTTGACGTTTAACTCAGGCGACCTTTGCTGCTATCGCCCCGACCTTTTCGGGGTTCAGAATCTCTGGATGAAACGACGGTTCGATACGCTGCAACCCCTTGTAGGAGCGGCTTTAGCCGCGAAAATCGCGGATGAATCCGCTCCTACAGCCCGTAGCCCGGATTCAATCCGGGGTGCCAGGCGTATGGTGGATCACGCTTCATCGATCCACCACATCGGTGGATGAAAACGGCGTCATCCACCCTTGTATTTTGTTTTTGCTCAAGTCGCTCTTGAGCACAAGGCA
>NZ_JBMDJU010000049.1:0-5560 GCF_057809355.1 Pseudomonas sp. FG29
CAAAGAAGAAACCCCAGACCGCTAGGCGATCTGGGGTTTCGTATAGGAGCTTGACGATGACCTACTCTCACATGGTGAAGCACCACACTACCATCGGCGATGCGTCGTTTCACTACTGAGTTCGGGATGGGATCAGGTGGTTCCAACGCTCTATGGTCGTCAAGCAATTCGGTTGGGATGTCGCGGTTAGGCGCTATCCCTTGGATACGTGATAGAGGCTTGTAGCTCTCGCAAATTTTCGGCTTTCTGTCGACTTCACCATCGACACCCTCTGCGTTGAGGGCAGATTGTTTGGGTGTTATATGGTCAAGCCTCACGGGCAATTAGTATTGGTTAGCTCAACGCCTCACAGCGCTTACACACCCAACCTATCAACGTCGTAGTCTTCGACGGCCCTTTAGGGGAATCAAGTTCCCAGTGAGATCTCATCTTGAGGCAAGTTTCCCGCTTAGATGCTTTCAGCGGTTATCTCTTCCGAACATAGCTACCCGGCAGTGCCACTGGCGTGACAACCGGAACACCAGAGGTTCGTCCAACCCGGTCCTCTCGTACTAAGGTCAGCCCCTCTCAAATCTCAAACGTCCACGGCAGATAGGGACCGAACTGTCTCACGACGTTCTAAACCCAGCTCGCGTACCACTTTAAATGGCGAACAGCCATACCCTTGGGACCGGCTTCAGCCCCAGGATGTGATGAGCCGACATCGAGGTGCCAAACACCGCCGTCGATATGAACTCTTGGGCGGTATCAGCCTGTTATCCCCGGAGTACCTTTTATCCGTTGAGCGATGGCCCTTCCATACAGAACCACCGGATCACTAAGACCTACTTTCGTACCTGCTCGACGTGTCTGTCTCGCAGTCAAGCGCGCTTTTGCCTTTATACTCTACGACCGATTTCCGACCGGTCTGAGCGCACCTTCGTACTCCTCCGTTACTCTTTGGGAGGAGACCGCCCCAGTCAAACTACCCACCATACACTGTCCTCGATCCGGATGACGGACCAGAGTTAGAACCTCAAGGTTGCCAGGGTGGTATTTCAAGGATGGCTCCATGAGAACTGGCGTCCCCACTTCAAAGCCTCCCACCTATCCTACACAAGCAAGCTCAAAGTCCAGTGCAAAGCTATAGTAAAGGTTCACGGGGTCTTTCCGTCTAGCCGCGGATACACTGCATCTTCACAGCGATTTCAATTTCACTGAGTCTCGGGTGGAGACAGCGCCGCCATCGTTACGCCATTCGTGCAGGTCGGAACTTACCCGACAAGGAATTTCGCTACCTTAGGACCGTTATAGTTACGGCCGCCGTTTACCGGGGCTTCGATCAAGAGCTTCGCTTGCGCTAACCCCATCAATTAACCTTCCGGCACCGGGCAGGCGTCACACCCTATACGTCCACTTTCGTGTTTGCAGAGTGCTGTGTTTTTAATAAACAGTCGCAGCGGCCTGGTATCTTCGACCGGCATGGGCTTACGTAGTAAATACTTCACCCTCACCGGCGCACCTTCTCCCGAAGTTACGGTGCCATTTTGCCTAGTTCCTTCACCCGAGTTCTCTCAAGCGCCTTGGTATTCTCTACCTAACCACCTGTGTCGGTTTGGGGTACGGTTCCTAGTTACCTGAAGCTTAGAAGCTTTTCCTGGAAGCATGGCATCAACCACTTCGCATTCTAAAAGAACGCTCGTCATCAGTTCTCGGCCTTGAACGCCCGGATTTACCTAAGCATTCAGCCTACCACCTTAAACACGGACAACCAACGCCGTGCTGGCCTAGCCTTCTCCGTCCCTCCATCGCAGTAACTAGAAGTACGGGAATATTAACCCGTTTCCCATCGACTACGCATTTCTGCCTCGCCTTAGGGGCCGACTAACCCTGCGTCGATTAACGTTGCGCAGGAAACCTTGGTCTTTCGGCGTGGGTGTTTTTCACACCCATTGTCGTTACTCATGTCAGCATTCGCACTTCTGATACCTCCAGCAAGCTTCTCAACTCACCTTCACAGGCTTACAGAACGCTCCTCTACCGCTCACACCTAAGTGTGAACCCGTAGCTTCGGTGTATGGTTTGAGCCCCGTTACATCTTCCGCGCAGGCCGACTCGACTAGTGAGCTATTACGCTTTCTTTAAAGGATGGCTGCTTCTAAGCCAACCTCCTAGCTGTCTAAGCCTTCCCACATCGTTTCCCACTTAACCATAACTTTGGGACCTTAGCTGACGGTCTGGGTTGTTTCCCTTTTCACGACGGACGTTAGCACCCGCCGTGTGTCTCCCGTGCTGACACTTGCTGGTATTCGGAGTTTGCATCGGTTTGGTAAGTCGGGATGACCCCCTAGCCGAAACAGTGCTCTACCCCCAGCAGTGATACACGAGGCGCTACCTAAATAGCTTTCGAGGAGAACCAGCTATCTCCGAGCTTGATTAGCCTTTCACTCCGATCCACAGGTCATCCGCTAACTTTTCAACGGTAGTCGGTTCGGTCCTCCAGTCAGTGTTACCTAACCTTCAACCTGCCCATGGATAGATCGCCCGGTTTCGGGTCTATACCCAGCGACTAAAGCGCCCTATTAAGACTCGCTTTCGCTACGCCTCCCCTATTCGGTTAAGCTCGCCACTGAATATAAGTCGCTGACCCATTATACAAAAGGTACGCAGTCACCCAACAAAGTAGGCTCCCACTGCTTGTACGCATACGGTTTCAGGTTCTATTTCACTCCCCTCTCCGGGGTTCTTTTCGCCTTTCCCTCACGGTACTGGTTCACTATCGGTCAGTCAGTAGTATTTAGCCTTGGAGGATGGTCCCCCCATATTCAGACAAGGTTTCTCGTGCCCCGTCCTACTCGATTTCATTGATAAGAGCGTTTCGTGTACGGGGCTATCACCCACTACGGCGGCACTTTCCAGAGCCTTCCACTACACTCAAATCAACTTAAGGGCTAGTCCCCGTTCGCTCGCCACTACTTAGGGAATCTCGGTTGATTTCTTTTCCTCAGGGTACTTAGATGTTTCAGTTCCCCTGGTTCGCCTCTTGCACCTATGGATTCAGTACAAGATACCTAGGTTATCCTAGGTGGGTTCCCCCATTCAGAGATCTCTGGATCACAGTCTGTTTGCCGACTCCCCAAAGCTTTTCGCAGGCTACCACGTCTTTCATCGCCTCTGACTGCCAAGGCATCCACCGTATGCGCTTCTTCACTTGACCATATAACCCCAAGCAATCTGGTTACTGTCTCAATCGTGAAGACGACATTCGCCGAAAATTTGCGTCTTGAGAACTACAAATTTTGCCTTGATTAACAACGTGCAGTGAAACACGCTGTTAGTCACTTCTATCACATATCCAAATTTTTAAAGAACGATTATTACCGGTCAAAAGACCAGAAATCAGCACTCGACAGGTTCAACCTGAAGCGCTCATTTCTGAACTCTCTACGATCATGCTGTAATGGTGGAGCCAAGCGGGATCGAACCGCTGACCTCCTGCGTGCAAAGCAGGCGCTCTCCCAGCTGAGCTATGGCCCCGTAAACATCTGCACCTGAATTGGTAGGTCTGGGCAGATTTGAACTGCCGACCTCACCCTTATCAGGGGTGCGCTCTAACCAACTGAGCTACAGACCTATAACAGGGTCGCCGCGTTACAGCATCGTCTTCTACAGTGAATCAAGCAATTCGTGTGGGAGCTTATGAGAAAGCTGAAGTCTTCGATTAAGGAGGTGATCCAGCCGCAGGTTCCCCTACGGCTACCTTGTTACGACTTCACCCCAGTCATGAATCACTCCGTGGTAACCGTCCCCCCGAAGGTTAGACTAGCTACTTCTGGAGCAACCCACTCCCATGGTGTGACGGGCGGTGTGTACAAGGCCCGGGAACGTATTCACCGTGACATTCTGATTCACGATTACTAGCGATTCCGACTTCACGCAGTCGAGTTGCAGACTGCGATCCGGACTACGATCGGTTTTATGGGATTAGCTCCACCTCGCGGCTTGGCAACCCTTTGTACCGACCATTGTAGCACGTGTGTAGCCCTGGCCGTAAGGGCCATGATGACTTGACGTCATCCCCACCTTCCTCCGGTTTGTCACCGGCAGTCTCCTTAGAGTGCCCACCATAACGTGCTGGTAACTAAGGACAAGGGTTGCGCTCGTTACGGGACTTAACCCAACATCTCACGACACGAGCTGACGACAGCCATGCAGCACCTGTGTCTGAGTTCCCGAAGGCACCAATCCATCTCTGGAAAGTTCTCAGCATGTCAAGGCCAGGTAAGGTTCTTCGCGTTGCTTCGAATTAAACCACATGCTCCACCGCTTGTGCGGGCCCCCGTCAATTCATTTGAGTTTTAACCTTGCGGCCGTACTCCCCAGGCGGTCAACTTAATGCGTTAGCTGCGCCACTAAAATCTCAAGGATTCCAACGGCTAGTTGACATCGTTTACGGCGTGGACTACCAGGGTATCTAATCCTGTTTGCTCCCCACGCTTTCGCACCTCAGTGTCAGTATCAGTCCAGGTAGTCGCCTTCGCCACTGGTGTTCCTTCCTATATCTACGCATTTCACCGCTACACAGGAAATTCCACTACCCTCTACCGTACTCTAGCTCGCCAGTTTTGGATGCAGTTCCCAGGTTGAGCCCGGGGCTTTCACATCCAACTTAACGAACCACCTACGCGCGCTTTACGCCCAGTAATTCCGATTAACGCTTGCACCCTTCGTATTACCGCGGCTGCTGGCACGAAGTTAGCCGGTGCTTATTCTGTTGGTAACGTCAAAACACTAACGTATTAGGTTAATGCCCTTCCTCCCAACTTAAAGTGCTTTACAATCCGAAGACCTTCTTCACACACGCGGCATGGCTGGATCAGGCTTTCGCCCATTGTCCAATATTCCCCACTGCTGCCTCCCGTAGGAGTCTGGACCGTGTCTCAGTTCCAGTGTGACTGATCATCCTCTCAGACCAGTTACGGATCGTCGCCTTGGTGAGCCATTACCTCACCAACTAGCTAATCCGACCTAGGCTCATCTGATAGCGCAAGGCCCGAAGGTCCCCTGCTTTCTCCCGTAGGACGTATGCGGTATTAGCGTTCCTTTCGGAACGTTATCCCCCACTACCAGGCAGATTCCTAGGCATTACTCACCCGTCCGCCGCTAAATCAGAGAGCAAGCTCTCTTCATCCGCTCGACTTGCATGTGTTAGGCCTGCCGCCAGCGTTCAATCTGAGCCATGATCAAACTCTTCAGTTCAATACTGCTTGGGTTTTGAGAAAACCCTAAACCTGGCTCAGCAATCGCAAATAAACTCTCGAATTCACGAGTGTTACTTGTGATGCTGATAATCAGTTGACTACCAGTCTTACCTCACAAGCACCCACACGAATTGCTTGATTCAGTTGTTAAAGAACAGTTGGTTAAGTCTTTCGTCTCAACCGAGGCCGCGCATTCTACAGCAGCCTTTCTATCTGTCAAGCTGTTTTTCGATTTTGTTTCCGGAGAAACTTCTTTCTACTCAACCACTTGCGCTTTCGATCAGAGCTTCTTCTCTCCAGCGGGAGGCGCATTCTACAGC